>DASZJS010000472.1:0-13206 GCA_035947935.1 Gemmata sp.
CATTCCTTGCCGGGTGTTTTTCGGAGGTCAACTCCTTCTACGAAAAGTCCTGCCAAACTACGACGTTATTTGTGAAACGGACCACTTAGGATGAGATAGACCTCGGGCCGGGAGGGCATGAAAGTTCAATTGATAGCAGTCTGCCCATTTGTGATGGCAGCAGCCAGAATCAGACATTAAAGTACGCTGCACAGGGTTCTTTTAGCGTAAGCGTTCGGTTACCCTAGTGTGGTACTGCGTTCTCTGACGCAGGTGGTCAAGAGGTGGTGCATCCGGCGATTTCTCACATGGCACTGAGCCGAGAGAGAGACTACTGTGCCTGAGGCACCCTTCCTCTGCCAACTGGAATCGATTGAGTATTTCGGCCGTATTCGTGGCGAGACGAAGCTAAGGAACCGGGAGGATCTATCGTGCGTTTTCAAAGTACCATGAAGTCCACTGGCCTGTTTCTGATTTCCATGACCCCTGCTGCCTTCGCAACGGGTGCAACTCCCCAGAACTCTGATTCTGAGCTAAAAGACAAGCTGCTAAAACTCGAAACACAGTGGAACGAGGCTCATTTGCGCGGAGATGCGGATGCGCTCGGGCAACTTTGGGCCGAAGAACTGGTGGTGACCGTGCAAGAAATCCCGGTTATGAACAAGTCTCAATCGCTCAAGATTGTTTCGAGCGGGCTAGTGAAATTCAAACGCTACGAGACTTCCGATGTGAAGATCAATGTCTTCGGCGACTCCGCCGTCGTAACAGGCCGCCTCAAACGCGTACGTGAGAAGCAGGGCAAAGACTTTGAAGACGATTGGCAATTCACCAAGGTTTATGTGCGGTGCGATGGCAAATGGCAAGTCGTCGCATGGCACGGTTCGCAGGCAGCCAAATAGCTCAGTAAACCCAAGCGAAGCTGCCGCCATCTTCCGCTTTCTCCAGGATTTCGAGTGGATGGCGCGGAGGCCGCTGTCCAAAACGGAGATATCGAGGACAAACTGTGGCCAAAAGTACTAACCCCGCGATTGAAATGTTTGCTGCGAAGGGCGCGGAGAAGGTTTATGCAGCAATTGTTTCTGGCCTTCGGAACCGAATTGGAGTGAGTCATGTTCTTGAAGATCCGAAGCAAACATGCGTACACATCGTCGCATGCGAGAACGGCACCGCATACGCGGGGCTGCACCCACGAAAAGGGGCTGTACTGCTCAACATCCGAATGCAGTCGCCGTTGACGTCTCCACGAATCCGCAAAGTGGAGCAATTGTCGCGCAACCGTTGTCATTGTGAGTTGGTACTTTCCTCGGTGGCGGAAGTGGACGATGAAGTAATTGGCTGGCTGGAGGAGGCGGCGCGGCTTGTGTCCGAGGGATGAGAACGGCGAAAGGCAACATAGCCCATTGGCTTATGCTCCTTGGTTACAGAACTCTTCTGCAGGTGTCGAACCTGTCGTTTTGAATACGCGAAGATGCGCGAATACAGTTCAGGAAGAGTGAATCGCAAATGTGCCAATCAGATGTGTCACGTACTCGGCAATGACATCAGACTTACATCAAGCACGCGGAGCGGATTAGTTCAATGGCCAAGCTCACCCATCCGAAAGCGTAGCGGTCGAGCCAACTCCGCGCGCAACTGATGTCAATGCGAGATGTAGCGGACGGTCCTGGCGAGCGGGGCTGACGAGGAAGAGGTCGCCCGCTACGGTATCGACCTTTTGACCGTAGTGGGCCACGCTGTTACCGAAGTGCATCGTCCACGGCTCTACCTGCTGGCCCGCCTCGATGAGCAAGCCCAGAGGAGGTACTCCTTCAAAGACAACCGATGCTGGCCGAAGCTTGTCGTGGAGAGGTCCGAAGTGAAGGGTTCGTGATGCCGGTCAGTCTTTCACGGTCTTCAAGAGCGCCGGTAGTTTTACCAGTGCGGGGACGTCTACCGGGTTTAGTCAGGTGGTAGTCGAAACCGGCTTCAAGCGACTGCCGCCTGTCTTCGTTCTCCCGCCATAGCCTCGGTCGCCCAGCGCGGCGTCACCGAAGCAGAGAAAGAACAGCCGACGGCTCTTCCTCGCTTGCCGTGTGGTGCCCTCGATGATGCCCTTCGGTAGAATGACCGTCTTGCTTTCCTGAACCGGCGGTGCCGACCGGAGGAGGAACTGGTGCAAGCATGGCTGCTTTCTCGAATGAAGACGGGACATGGAAGAAATACCGAAACCCCTCGGCTCTCCTGAGAATCTGACATCGGAGCAGCGGGTGAACATCCTGCTGGTGGACGACCAGCCCGCCAATCTTCTTGCCCTCGAAGTGATCCTTCAAGAACTCGGCCACAACCTTGTCAATGCCCGTTCCGGCGAGGAAGCCCTACAACGGCTGCTCGGCGACGAGTTCGCCGTCCTCCTGCTGGACGTCCAAATGCCCGACCTGGACGGGTTCGAGACGGCCAAGCTGATCCGGGGCCGGGAAAAGTCCCGGCACACACCCATCATCTTCCTCACGGCTTTCGAGAGCGACCACTTCCCGGTCGAGCGGGCTTACTCCCTGGGTGCAGTCGATTATCTCGTCAAACCGCTGGTGCCGATCATCGTCCGGGCCAAGGTCGCCGGATTCGTCGAACTTTTCAAGAAGACCCAACAGATAAAGCGGCAGGCCGAGCGGCTTCGGCAAGTGGATCGCCGGGAGTTTGAGCAAAGGTTGGCTGAAGAAAACAAACGGCTTTGGGAGCAGCAAGAATTGCTGCGGGTGACGCTCGCCACCAGGTGGACCGAAGACGAGGCCCAAGGGCGACCGCTGGATACGGTGTTCAAGATTGTCAACGAGCACTCCCGTCTGCCGGTCGAGAACCCGGTCGCCAGAGTGATAAAGGGGGGCCATGCAGTGGGCCTCGCCAACCATACCGTCCTCATCGGTAAGGACGGCACCGAACGGCCCATTGACGACAGCGCCGCCCCGATCTGGGACGAACAGGGGAGACTTAAAGGGATGGTCCTGGTGTTCCGAGACACCACCGAACGCAGGCGGGCGGATGATGACCTGGCGCGAAGCAGGAAGGAAGCCGACCGGAGGCAGCGGCTGTACGAGGCCGCTTTGTCGAACACCTCGATCTGGTCTATGTTTTCGACCTGGGCCACCGCTTCACCTATGCCAATGAAAGCGTGCTCGCAATGTGGGGCCGGACCTGGGACGAGGCTATCGGGGCAAGACTTGTCTCGAACTTGGCTACGAGCCGTGGCACGCCGCCATGCACGACCGGGAGATCGAGCAAGTGGTCGCCACACGGCAGCCGGTCAAGGGCGAGGTTCCATTCACCGGCACGTTCGGCCGCCGCATCTACGAGTATATCTTCGTCCCCGTCCTCGGCGAGAATGGTGAGGTCGAAGCGGTCGCCGGGACGACACGGGATGTCACCGACCGCAGACAGACCGAGGAACAGGTGCGGCATAGCGAGCGGTTCCACCGGGCCATCGCCGAACTGTCCACGGACTATGCGTTCGACGGGACAATTAGCCCGGAAGGAATTGTGTGCATCGAGCGGGTGACGGAGGGCTTCGCCAAGTTCTATGGCTTGACCTTGGAAGAGATGAACGCTCAGGGCGGCTGGGGCAGCGTCATCCACGCCGACGATCACCCGGTTGTCGGCAAAACATCGAACGGCTGCTGGCGGGCCAGATCGACCGTGGTGAGGTCCGTGGACTTTGCAGTGATGGCTCGGTCAAGTGGCAGGAGTACATAACTCTTCCGATCGAGACACCGCCAGTGAGCGAACCGTGGGCCTGTACGGAGCCGCTACGGATGTGACGGAGCAGCGCCAGTTGACCGAGCAGCTTCGTGGACAGGCCGAGAGTTTATTGGCGATCCTTCACATCGGGCTTGTACCCACGCTCCAGCCACGCCCACCGGAAAAGGTTTCGAGCATCCACGTACTTCCCATCCGTCGAGGTGGCCCCCAGCACGACCACGATCAACCGGTCTTCGCCTCGCTTGGCGCTGGCGACCAAACAGTTCCCGGCAGGCGTCGTCGTTCCCGTTTTGACCCCCTCGTATCCCTCAATGTTCAGCAGTGTGTTCGTGTTCGTCCAAGTGATCTTACGCTTCCCACCGCCTGGCTCGACCACTTCACATTCGTGCCGGCGCGTCGCCACATATGCCCGGAACCGCTCGTCCTTCATCGCCTCCCAGGTGAGCATTGCCAGGTCGCGTGTACTCGACACGTTCCCCGGACTCAGTCCGTTGGGGTCTTTGTAGGCCATCTCCTTGAGACCCAGCGCCTTGGCACGCCGGTTCAACTCCGCCACGAACCTCTGCAAACCGTCTCCATCCGCCGCTTCTCCCAGGCGTGGCCCGAAGTGTTCGCCCAACGCCACGGCTGCATCGTTGCCGGATGGCAACAAAAGCCCGTAGAGCAGATCCTTGACGGGTACCTTCTCCCCAGCGAGGAGTTTTGCCGAACTTCCGATCGTCTTTGCCGCACGCTCGGAATACGTGACGATCTCATCAAGAACCTTGGGATCGGTGGCCGCCAGGCCGAGAACGACCCACGCTGTCATGATTTTCGATGTACTCGCCATCGGCCGAGCCTCGGTCTCGTTGCTGCCCCGCAGCACCATGCCGGTCTTCCCATCCAGCACGACCCACGCCTTGGCGGAGACGAACGGCGGCCCATCAAGCGTATCGGCAGGGGCTCTTGGTGCTGGTGCCTTCTCGGGTTGGGTGGCGGCGGGAGTAGACGTGAACACGGCAAGAAGAGCAATCGTCGTTAGCAGTTGGCGGGACATCGCGGTCTCCGGGTCGTTCCGGGTGCAAGGGTGGGATCGCCAGTAGCTTACCGTGGAATCGTCCGGTTCACCGCAGAGAACGCTGAAATCGAAGAGGGTTCACCGCGGAGAACGCAGAGAACGCAGAGAACGCAGAGGAAAGAGGGAGATTGATGGATTTCTCTCGTGTTTTCCTCTGCGTCCTCTGCGTTCTCCGCGGTGAACCTGACTTCTGTTTTCTGTCCCCCTTTTCCCGCAGCATCAGCTCTTCTTCCGGGCTACAACTTTGAGCTTCACCTTGTCCACAATGAACGTCTTTTCACCATGTGCCGGGAACCGAATCTTCACTTTTCGGAGAGCCCCGTAGCCGTTCACATCCGTGACCGACCCGATTCCGTACTCCTCGTGCTGAATCACCACTCCGACAGCCAATCCTGTGTCGGGTGGTTCGGGAATGCTCGGCTTCAGGTCCGTTGGCTTCTTCGGCGGCAGGTAGGGTCGTGCCCCGGTATCAGCCCAGTCTTTTGCGGCGGAGCCGACCTTTGCCCGCCACTCATCTGCCGCACTCCGAGCGGCGTTCCGCGCCATTGAAGGGTCGATCGCTTCCACATCGCGTGGGAGTTCGTTGAGGAAACTGCTTGGGATGGCGTAATTCGTTTGGCCACGGAACTCCCTCATCCGGGCATGACACAAGTAAAGTTCCTTCATGGCCCGCGTCATCCCCACGAAGCACAGTCTGCGTTCCTCCTCAAGATCGTCCGGATTGCTCATGCTCCTTTCGTGCGGCAGAAGACCTTCCTCAAGAGCCAGCACATACACAACTGGGAATTCCAGCCCCTTGCTTGCATGGAGGGTCATCACGGAAACGTGATCGGCCTGTTCATCCCAACCATCCACATCCGAGGCCAGCGTGATTTGCTCGAGGAAGTCGGTAATAGTTCGCGTGGGGTCTTCATCGTGAAATTGCTTCGCAGCCGTGACGAGTTCCTCGACGTTCGCCAATCGTTCGGCGTCCTCATCCTCACCCGTTTCCCGGAGCATCGCTGCATATCCGGACTTGTCCAGAACGAGACGAATGAGATCGTGAGGTGGGAGTTCGAGCCTGGCCCGGAGTTCGGTCATCATCTTGTGAAAATCGCGGAGTCCCGTCGCGGCTTTGCCCTTGATCTCGGTAATGCGCGCCACCTGAGCCGCCGCCGCGAGGAGACCGATCTCCTGATCCGCGGCGAACGACTGGAGCTTGTCGAGCGACACCTTGCCAATTCCGCGCGCCGGTTCGTTGACGACACGAAGGAAGCTCACCGAATCCTGGGGATTGGCGAGCAGTCGGAGATACGCCAGCACATCGCGGTTTTCTTTCCGCTCGAAGAACGCCAGACCCTTGACGATCTGGAACGGGACGCCGTGTTTGATGAACGCCCCTTCGAGCGATCGCGTGAGCGCGTTGATTCGCATGAAGATGGCATGATCGCGATACTTGAATGTGCCGGCCCGCACGGTTTCCTTTATCCGCAGCACAACCCCTTCGGCTTCCCCAAGGCCATCGTCGAAGGTGATTACTTTGACTGCGTTGCCCTGCTCGTTTTCGGTCATGAGCGATTTCTTTTTCCGCTGCTTGTTGTGGTCGATGAGGGTGCTTGCCGCGTGGAGGATGGATTTGGTACTGCGATAGTTTTGGGTCAATGTGATGACGCGAGCGGCGGGGAAGTCGCGTTCAAAATCGAGGATGTTCTTGATGTCCGACCCACGCCATTTGTAAATCGACTGATCGGGATCACCGACGACGCAGAGATTATCGTAATTCAGCGACAGACGCTTGGCGATTTCGTACTGGGCCGAGTTGGTGTCCTGGTATTCATCGATCAGAATGTACCGGAATCGCGCATCGAGTTCAGCCCGGAGTTCCTCGTTGTGGCGCAGCGCCAGGGCCGGGAGATAGAGCAGGTCATCGAAATCCATTGCGCTCGCAGCCCGGAGTCGCTTCTCGTATCCGTGATAGACCTTCGCGACGGTTTGGGTGAAGAAGTCGGTCGCTGTTCGTTCGTATTCGACAGGTCGGGTGAGTTGGTTCTTGGCCTTGCTGATCGCACCGGCAATTCGCTCCGGAGTGAACCTCACGTTGTCGATCCCCGTTGCTTCCAGGGCAGCCTTCACCAGTTTGTTTCGATCATCGATATCGTAAATGGTGAAGTTTCGGTCGAATCCGAGGCGTTCGGCATACTGGCGCAGCAATCGGGCACCGAGACTGTGAAAAGTGCTGACCCAGACGCGATTCCCGGGCACAAGTTTCTCGACCCGACTGCGCATTTCCCCCGCGGCTTTGTTGGTGAACGTAATCGCCAGAATGTTGCTGGCCCGAATGCCTTGTTGAAGCAGGAATGCCACTCGCCGCGTGATGACGCGAGTTTTGCCGCTGCCTGCCCCGGCCAGGATCAGCAGTGGTCCCTCGGCGTGAGTCACCGCCGCCCGCTGGTCACTGGTCAAGTCCGCAAACAGGTCGGATTCCGAAGCCATCAGACGATTCCTTCCATCTGTCGGGGTTTATTCCGTCAGCCAGATAGGTAAAACTGAGAGTGGTCTTATGCGAATTGTATCGGCATCGGGCATCACCGCGAAGGGAGTCCATGCCTCGCCCCGATCTGGAAGTAGCAGCAATGGACATCGTCGGAATTGGTACGCAGGTGATGGAGTGTACCCGTGTGCGGAAATTGATCGATCAGCATGCGGAGTCGTTTCTCCAGCAGGTGTACACCGAGCGCGAGGTGCGATTCTGCAATGGGAAAAAGCAATCGACCGAGCAATTCACGGCCCTGTGGGCCGCGAAGGAAGCAGTGTTCCGCTGCCTCGGCACGACCTGGAAGCGTGGCACCAACTGGACCGATGTGGAAGTGATCTGCGAAAACGGCGGGTTGCCGCAGGTGGTGGTCCGGGGACCAACCCGTGAATTGATGACCACTCGCGGAGTAAACCAGATCATGCTCTCAATGGCTTTTTGCCGGGAGTTCGCGACCGCGACCGGACTCGCTCTCAAGCAGCCTGTCTCCCGTGTTGCCGAGGACACCGCATTGGATGATTGATTTGGGAAGTTGGGAGTTGTTGGTTGTTGGTTGTTGGTTGTTGGAACGGCTCTCGCACTTGGTTTGGCAAGACAGAGAGATCCACGCTCGGACTGAACAACCAACAACTCCCAACCAACAACTCCCAACCAGCAACTCCCAACCAACAATCAACAATCAACTCACCGTAGCCCGTTGAGCCTCGCGCACGAGAGCGAAAAGGATGTGAGGATTCGGGATTGCGAAGACATCCATGAGAACCACTGGAAACCACTTCTTCCCCTGCTTGATGCGGAGTTTCCCCTGCAATATGGTCAGTTCCTTCAAGTCGAACCAGCGGATGAACTTGCCAGCGTGGCGAACACCCGCGAGAGAGACATCCAGTTCGCCAAACGCGATCGGCACGCCGGTCAGGAATCGCTTCCAGACGTCCGGCCAGAGAATTGCGAATGTCCGTTTCTGGACCTCCTCGGCAAGCCGGGCGTAGTCTGTCAACGCAGCGCTGAGCTGGGTTTCCACCCCATCCTCGCGGGCCACGGTCAGGCCGGCGTTCCAAAGCTGGAAAGTCGGCACTTCGACCGGCAGCCAGCACTGAATCAGCATACCGTCCTCATTGCGGGCGATTTCGACAGCGGCGGCACGTTGAAGCTTCACACGAACATGATCGACATCCTGCCACGGGAAGGAATCGACCTCACCCCGGCGAAGTCGGAGCAAACCGGTTGGGTAGATGAGGATATTCAGACCCCGCTGGCGATACATATGCCAGAGCAAGCCACCTCCTGTGAGTGGAACGGTGACGAGAAGCGCAATCGCGATGTGATCGAATCGGCCCGGTCCCTCAACCCACCAGAGGTAATTGGCAACCAATCCGAGCAGGATGATCGACACGCCAATCGTTAGTTTGGCGAGGAAACGTCCCCGGCTGATCTGGAACAGAGCATCCGGTTCCCCGAGTTCAGTCACCGATCGGTTAAGGTGGTCATCGTCCAACGAGTCCATACTACCCTCAGTGGGAAAACATGCTTGCTATCTAATAATAGCGGCCTATCGGCTGGATGCGGAATTGTTTGTGATGTGAAATTGAAGGGATTGCTTGTTCGTGACTGGTTGAACCGGTTTCCATGGATTGTGCTATCGCTTCACCCATAGGTAGCCAGGGGTGAAGTGACAGCGCAACCCATGGAAGAAGGCTCAACCTTTACGGGGCAGGAGGGTGAGTCTGAATTCGATCTTCCCGATTCGAACATTGTCGCGACCGATGGAAACAAGACCCGGTGCCGGACCACTTGGACTTTCCCACGGTACGTGAAGATCGAAAACCAACCGATGTGGCTGACCGCGCCAGATCAGCGTCAGTAGTGACTTGGACACGCCCGCATTGGCCACCGATAGGTGAACCCCAAGCGTGGTCTCTCGAGTCACCTCTTGAGCCACATAGCCAGAGCCGATCAACTCCGAATCGTGGTGGAATGCCCGCGATAAGGTGCGAACGCTATCCGTGGCCTCGGGGGTGTGCAGGAACACCGATACCTTGGCTGACTGGCCTGGTGCAACGGACGCCGGGCCAAACACACTGACCCGGAGAACATCCATCGGCTTCTGCCAGAAGAGCAGATTCCGTTTCACTTTCTTCCACAACACCGAATCGGTTACCGGTCGGTCATCCGACGAAGTAGCTATCTGACCTGGGCTAGCTATTTCAGCCACCTCGTCGGCTGTTTCAGTATGATAGTGAACGGGTGTGTAGAGTCCCTTGCGAGGGTCCGCCGTCGTTCTTGTTTTTGGAGGCATAGTTGAACCGTTCGACCCCGCGAAGGGGTCTGGCCACACAGGTTTCGACATGTGCAGGTCTTCCGATTGGGCGGGCGACATGCGGGCTGCGGGCGAAGTTGCATCAATCTTCGACTCATCGTGCAGAGGCGATGAGTAGATTGGGACTTCCATTTCCCGCAAGAGGAATCCTGCCTCGTGTGTATTCCTGGGATACTCCTGGTAACGAGTGGGCTCCGTCTCGTGGACTCCAAGACTCGGCATATCCATAGGCCGAGACGATGGAGCCGCGACAACCTCATTGGGCAAGATTGCGTTATCTAGTCGACCCTTTATGGGAGGCACGGATTCCGGAATCGGCGGAGGAAGCTCGAAGGTGATCGAGGCGTCGGAGTCGTCCCGCGTCGGCAAGTCTGCGATTCCGGAAGGCGCCGTTGACCACGAAACACTTCCACCCGACCGCGATGGATCGCGGTGCGTAAACAACGGCAGGCATCCGGGCGAGGCTGCGTCAGCAGTTGGAGACGGTTCAGCGACCAATCCCACCCCACCGGCAATCCCGGCAAGTTGATCCTGAACTTCATCGAGCCCGAAAAATCGGTCCTCGGAGTTTGGCCGGAGCATCCGGTCGATAATGCGGGCCAAGTCCGTGGAAATGGCTGAGTTCACATCGCTGAGTGGGTACGGTCGGTCAGTCACCTTGGCAGCGAGCCAGTCGGTGAGGGATGCTGTTGCGAACGGAGGCTCTCCGGTCAGGGCGAAGTACCCAATTGCGCCCAGTGCGTACTGGTCTGTCGCGGGCGTTCCCGAGGGATCGGCAACAAACTCGGGTGCTGCGAACTTCAGAATCTCCGTCGCGGCGATCGATCCCGATAGCGTATCGAGGAGTGACTCCTCATCGGCCAGATTCGCGGCCAGGATCGCACCCGCACCGAATTCGAGCAGGCGAGGGAGCCCATTCCGATCGAGTACGATGGAACGCGGGGTGAGGGCTCCGTGAACAATCTTCCGCATGTGATAGGTGTGTAAGGCATCTGCCAGATGGGCCAGCAACCCGATCGTCTCTCTGGGCGCAAGTGGACCGGACAATTCCACGCGCTCGGTCAGTGGTTCGCCTTCGACATGAGGCCACACCAGATAGTGAAACCCGTTCGCAGAGTCAGCATCGAGAAGAGCAATAACCGCCGGATGTTGAGCGATCGCGAGAGAACGTGCGATTTGCTTGGCCTCTCGGGCTTTCCACAGACTCCGGAGTGGAAATACACGAAGGCGGAATTCACCTGGCTTGTCGCGGCGATTAGCCGCGAACACGGGACCAAATGCCCCAACACCCGCCAGATCGGTCAGACGATAGGGACCGAGGACGATGGCGCGGCTCTCCCCGGCCAGTGCCCGATCGGCCTGGAAAGTCGTAAGGACACCGCGATGAACCAAGTATTCCGCAAGCGCAACCGCTCCACCTCCGGAAAAGTCGGACAGCAAGTCGGTCAAGCGCTTCGGTTCAATTACCCGGAATCGGGCCAGTTCATCGGCCAGAGCCGCGGCGTCGACAGTGTTCGCGGCAAGCAGGGAAGACATATCAGTATTTCAGCCGATGGGGTCGAGTACGCCCCACATCTGCGTTAATGTCGAGCCGGAATTCCCGATAGCTGGGGAAACTAACTTGGCTCCGGATGCAACATCGGAGAACTCTAGAACACATTTCCCCGTGTTCATTGCGCAAACTCAAAGCGGTAATGACGGTGACTGAAATCCCGACATGCAAAAGAACCGATGCGCGCCATCGCGTGCGCTCCATTTTTGCCCAGACAACAAGGTTCAGCGCGGAGGTGATTTTTGAACTCGACGAACCATAACGGCAGCCCGTCCGCCTGGATCCATGTTGATGAAAGGAGGTGTAAGTTTCAGTTCATCAGTTGGATTCGCCAGTCGGAGCTTGGTGTAATATCCGGGTGCCACTTGTTGTGTAAATTTAGTCCCCTGTTTGAGTAGAGTCTCCTCTCCATCCTTTTCGAGTATGACCTGCGCGTTGGGGTCATCGGAACTATATTCGATGATCCCCGGTCGAGGGTCATTTTGGGTTTTGTTCACGGCAAACCCTGCAACTGCAATCAGACCTGCTACTGCCAGCAACCAGAGTAAGCGACGAATGGTGGATCGACGCCGAGGCGAGGGAACAGGGACTGGCGTCTGCTCAGTCGTCTTGGCCTTCGTCAAAGACTCTGGCTGTTCAGTGGTCATGCGGGTTTTGCCTGGATTCCTCGCGTTGCGTCTCCTGGAACGCTTACTCATCGCCCCGTCTCTCCTCACTCTGCGTTATGGACAACCGACTGCTCCATTGTACCTACTCCAGCTCCGCGACCACCATAGCGTGAACGTCCAGCTTTGGCACAAGTACCCCGACCTTACCATCAGCCTTCTTCATATCCAGTGCAGACTCTCCGGGTTCCAGGTGAACCCGCTTGATCGCGTATCCGCGAAAGGTAACCTGGATGTCGTGGATCGGCAGTACTTCCTCGCGGAGCGGCACTTCTTCGGCCGGGTGCCCGTGCCCTGTGGTTGTGTTCACATCGTTGAAGAGGTGTACGATAAGCCGCTCGCCCGCTTTGGATTGTCGCACGGTTACGGCATGAACGCACATCGGAGCGGTTACCTGCACTGGTGGCAAACCACCTGCGGCCCACTGGATTGCCTGAGAGAGTACGAGCCGCTGATAGGGATATGAGGTGAGGTAGTACGCCGCGTCGAGACCAGCTGCGAAGTAAGCGACCCGACCGGCACCATATACGCTTGTTACAACAGCCGGGAGTTCCTCGCTCTTGGGATCGTCCTTGGCTCGCACAGTTGCCAGTACGCGGCTTGTAGTATGGGGTTTGATCCGCGAGACCGGCCCCTTGAAGGTCACCGTACTTCGACCGATCAGATCGGAGAGTTTCTGCGATTCGAGGAACGACTCCGCCCCGACAACACGCTTGAAATCCCAGACGCCTTTGCGCTTCGCCCAATACTCCGGTGGGAGTGTGCGGGCGAAGTTCTCATCGATCTGCTCGCCCGGTTTTGGTGCCGCCGCCGTGCCCTGGTGATCCACTCCCAACACATCGGCGAGAGCAATCTGTTTACGCGGTGTGCCGAACTCATCGCACAAAGAAGTATCGAGGCTGGCAACCAGTCCACCACCACGATCAACGAACTTCCGTACTGCCTCCGCCTGCCGATCATCCACACTCGCGGTGTTCGGCAGCACCAGTACCTTGAACTTCGACAGATCGTCCGTTACCAGATTCCAGTCGTTCACCAGAGTGAACGGCAGATGGCCTTCGAGAGCGGCTCGGAAAAAACCGAACACATTTGCCAGATAGCGCTCCTCGACCTGTCCGGACGAGCGACCGTAGAACACGCGCGTGTTATCGCTGACCAATATGGCAGCCCATGGCTCGGGGCTCTTGTGCGTGAGCCACGGCTTCCGCTTTTTCACTTCGCTCATGGCACTGGCAATGGCTGGTTTCAATTGCTCGGGCTGGGCGTAGGCGATGCTCGGCCCCGCACCGTGCGTCAGTGCAAGCAAGACGCGGCGTTCAACCTCGTGAGCGGGGAAACTGTCTTTACCGTAAGGGTTCCCCCGACTCATCAGGTATGGCTCGGCAAACCCAACCC
>DASZJS010000473.1:0-2614 GCA_035947935.1 Gemmata sp.
GATCCCGGCGACATCGAAATCCATCGCCGCGAGGCCGGCCCACTGCACCATACTCGGGGCACACACAAAGGTGAACTGTTGGAGCTTCGCCATCTCCTGAATTAATCGCTTTGGCCCGTGTGCCCACCCGAGCCGCCATCCCGTCATCCCATACGTCTTCCCGAACCCTTCGATCACGAGGACGTCCGGGGAGAATGCCGCGGGGCTGGTGGCAGGTCTGTCGTAGTGGAACGCACGATAAATCTCGTCGCTGATGAGCAGAATGCCGCGATCTCGGGCGAGTTCCGCAATTGCTTTCTGAGCTTCGGCATCGACCACGGCTCCGGTTGGGTTTGCCGGGGTGGACAACATGATGGCCTTGGTGCGCGGGGTGATCGCGGCTTTTACCTTGTCCGGATCGAGCCGGAAATTCGGGTAAGTATCCACGCTCACCGTCCGCCCACCGGTAAGCGTGATGATGTTCGGGTAGGACACGAAATACGGGTCAGGGATGATGACCTCGTCGCCGGGATTCACGGTTGCGAGGAGTGCCAGAAGCAAGCCGCCGCTCGTTCCACTTGTAACCACCACATCGCGATTTTGACCGGGGAAGCGGACAGTGGCATCGGCCAGCAATTTCTCGCGCAGCTCGGGAATACCCTGTGTGAGGGTGTAGCCGTTCCGTCCGGCATCAATCGCCCCTTTCGCGGCAAGTTTGATGGACTCGGGTACATCGAAATGCGGCTGCCCGATGCTGAGGTTGATGGGGTCTTTCAAGGCCCGACCAAGCTCGAATATCTTGCGAATACCAGACATCTCGATAGTCTTGGTGCGATCGGCCAACCACGACTCAGGAATCACGGGGAACCTCGGGAAGACAAGAACATCCAGTTTGTTTTTACCTGCTGGGTTGCATAGGCTCCCAGGGGTTCACACCCCTGGAAATCATTCTTCCAGGTCTGCCGGGTTCACTTTGGCCGCGGCTTCATCGGCGAGTTGATCGAGCGTGCCCTGGATCTGGCTCATTCGTTCCGGGCGTTTGGTGGCCTGCGGTTGCAGGCAAAGGTGGATCAGTTCCGCAAGTGGTTCGGGGACGAGGGGGTTGATGGCACGGACAGGTTTGAGTTGTTCCTTGAACACTTTCGAGGTCATTGGCAGGCTCATCTCCCCAGTTGCAACCCAGCACGGAGGATGCTGGAGAGTCACGAGACGATACATGGTGGCCCCGAAGTTGTACATATCCGTCCGTTCGTTAATGAGCTTGTGTTCGGCCGTTTCCGGGGCCATGTATTCGGGCGTTCCCTGAACGCGATTCTTGGGTTCACCCTTGATCCACGCCAGCCCGTAATCGAGTACCTTGACCCGCGTTCCGCGGTCGTAAATCAGATTGTTGGGTTTCAAGTCGGCGTGGAATACACCCTGTTTGTGCATGTGCATGAGTCCATCGGCAATCCGCTCGAAGATGCGCAGCAATTTGGCCATACGTATAAGCGGGAGCTTGTCCATCGTGCTGCCGGGAACGTACTCGATCAGCAATTTCCCCTTTTTCGGCCCAGAAAACCATCCGCCTTCCGTTTCAAAGGCGTGGATCTTCACCAGATTCGGGTGGTTCAACATCTGACCCACGCGAAATTCGTGTTTGGCCTGCTCCAGAAACTTCATGTCTTCCTTGTTTTCAATCGCGACCAATTTGAGTGCATATTCCCGGGAATCCTCTTCCCGCCGGATGTGTAGAATGCTGCTGTGCGCGCCGCTTCCGAGCGTGTCCAGGATTGTGAATCTGCCAATCTTATCGATCGCCATCGCTCCACCCTTCCGGCCTCAGAGGGCACAGATCATTGATCCGCAGATTTCGCAGAGAACGCAGATTTTAAAACAGAATTCCGAATTGTCTCTTGCCTTAAAATCTGCGTTCTCTGCGAAATCTGCGGATAGTACCATCACTTTAACCACTTGTCTCCGAAGTCCAGAAACACCTTCCAGTCGTCTGGATTCATTGAGTGTTTGCCGGTGCGGATGAAGTAACCCAGCCGGTTATCCGATAGCTTGCCGGTTTCCGGCATCTTGGCCGCGACCACGGGTTTGGCCAGATCGTAGAGTTCATAGGCCGGGGCAGCGGCTTGCAACACATCGAACTGACCGCTCGGGTTTGCCCACTGATCGTCTTCCGCGTTCGTCAACAGCACGGGCCGCGGGGCACAAATCGCTACGAGACAGTTCTGATCGAAGGGCAGTTTCGCGGTATTATCGTTGAACGCCTTGAAGCTCGGTGAGAACCAGTGCGGGAACGAGGTATTGATTCGCTTCACCGATTCGGCCTTGTCGTTCTTCGACCGGCTTGGCCCGGCCCCACCGCATCCCGACTGGTGTGGAATCACCACGGCCAGGCGGTCATCGAATGCACCGGCCAGCAGGGCCGTCTTGCCCAATCGCGAGTGCCCGACGACGGCCAACCGCTTGGCATCGATCTCCTTGTTGGTGACGAGGTAATCGACCACCCGGTGAATGCCCCACGACCACGCCGCGATGGTGCCCCATTCGTGCGGCCCGGTCTTCTTCTGGATGTGCGTCTGAATACCGTCGCGCGCCTCCTTGCGGTCCGGGCCGACGTCGCCGCCGTAGAACGTGGCCACGG
>DASZJS010000474.1:0-2424 GCA_035947935.1 Gemmata sp.
CGATGACTCTTCAACACCGCGACGACTTCCGAACTTTACACGGACGTAATACAGCACCTTATCACTTTCCACATTGCTGTGAGCATACGGAACCTTGATTGCATCCGGGTGCGTATCGAGTAGTCGTGGAGCGAAGGTACACACCACGAAGCCCGAAGACTCAAAAGTCTGGTGGATCGGCGGCGGTTGGTGAACGGTTCCCGTGATCGGCTCGAAATCATCGGCGTTGAAGGTGAATGGGTAGACGAACCCATCCCAGCCGACAACATCGAATGGGTGGTTGGCGAGCGTGTAGCGAGTGAGTCGCTCACCATCCTTGATTAAGATAGTCGTCTCTTTCTCCTGGTCGGTGATTAAGGGTTCGGTTGGTCCGTGGAGATCGCGCTCGCAGAATGGTGCCCCGAGGCGGAATTGCCCGTCAGGGTTCAGATAGCGCGTCGGAAACCCGAGCATCCCCGGCGATTCGATCACCAGCAAATCCGGTTGGCCCGAAGTGGCATCAAACTCGAACTTGTAGGTGGTGCAACGGGGAATCACAACGTAATCGAAAGGCTTAAAAGGTAACACTCCGAAATGTGTGAGTAATCGTCCGCCTCCTTTGTGAACGAACACGATTTCATCCGCAAGACCGTTTCGAAATAGCTCAGCTTGTGGTTGTGCGGGACGACAGCGCCAGAGAGTGACGTCAGAGTTCGTGAAGAGAGGAACTCGGCCCGTGACTGGATCGCCCTTTGCAGGAATCTTGCCAGTCTTGAGATGGTGGTGCCGGAGAGCAGACTGCTCAACGGATTCCACCGTGCATTTCCCCGCGGCCTCAACCTTTTTCACCCGGGTTGGTGGTTTGAGATGGTAAGCGATGGAATACGCCCGGCTAAACCCGTGCGTACTGATAACTTCTTCGTAGAAGATGCCCTCGTTCTTGTAGCCTGGCGTAGTTCGATGGGCCGTATGACGCTTCTTCGGGATGCTTCCGAGGGAGAGGTAGTGTGGCATGATGTGTTATCCCTTTGAGGCGAAGCGGGCAGCATGCCCGAGTATTCGTGGCCCTTCCTTAATCGCGTTGGTAGTGAGTTGTTGATTGTTGATTGTTCTATCGAGTGGGAATGCTGAAAGTGGCACTCCCTCCGTCCACCTAACGCCTGAGCCTATCAAAAGTAGCCATCTAGCGAGATGTCTTCCCAATTCACAATCAACAACCAACAACCACATATGTCATTTGGGGCGCTCTACAACATTGTTTCGCAAGGTGCCGAGCCGCTCAATCGTGAGTTCCACCACATCGCCCGGTTTGAGCCACCCGCCAACAGCCTCTGGTGTCAATTCCAGGATACACCCTGTCCCGACTGTCCCGGAGCCGATGACATCTCCTGGTCTGAGTTCAGTATCCCGGCTGGCGTGAGCGAGAATCTGCGGCCACGTCCAATACATCGTTCCGCCGTGCCCACGTGAATACTGTTTGCCGTTCACCGAGGCGGTCATGTCGAGCTGTAGTCGGCCATCGCGATAACTCTCGCGGAGTTCGGCAAACGGCACGATGCGAGGGCCAAGAGACGTGGCGAAGTCCTTGCTTTTGCTCGGGCCAAGCCCAATCGCCATCTCAGCGCGTTGGATATCGCGAGCCGACCAGTCGTTCATGATCGTGAAGCCAGCAATGCAGGCCATTGCGGAATCATCGGACGGAAGGTTTCGAGCAGTGGTGCCAATGACGCAGGCAAGTTCCAGTTCGTAATCGAGTGCGGAACTGCCCTGCGGTGCCCACACGGAATCGCCATCGCCGATGATGGCAACCGGATTCGAGAAGTAAAACGCCGGCACTTGATACCACTGCGGAACCATCTCCAGCCCGCGGTGTGCCCTGCACGTCTTGACGTGCTGCTCGAAAGCGTAGAAATCTCGCAAGGACTTGATTCCCGTTTTGAGATCAGGGATTCGAGATGGAAACGACATCAGTTGTCCTTTATTGTCTTCCTACCATCAAACGCCGCTCCGCGACTAATGACGGTCGCGACGCGACCGATGGTAGCCGGGGGTTTAGCGATCTCCACCCCCAACCCTGGAAGTCTTATTCTCGCAATCACAACGACCCGCGCAGATCCTGTTCTCTTTCGATTGCCTCGAAAAGTGCTTTGAAATTGCCTTTGCCGAAGCTCTTGGACCCGCGGCGTTGGATCACTTCAAAGAAGAGTGTTGGCCGGTCGGCAACGGGCTTGGTGAAGATCTGGAGCATGTAACCTTCGTCGTCTTTGTCCACCAGAATGCCGAGTTCGGCCAGTTCATCCAGATCCTCCCGGATCGGCCCGACGCGATTCGACAAGCTATCGTAATACGTCCGCGGCACACGCAGAAACGATACATCGTTCGCCCGCATTGCGCGGACTGTCTTCACGATGTCTCCGGTGATGAGCGCGATATGCTGCACTCCCG
>DASZJS010000475.1:0-12380 GCA_035947935.1 Gemmata sp.
CACACCCCCCACCGCACGGAGTATAAGAGCCTCTAACGAACTGGAGCCGCGGCCGCAGTAAGCGGGTCTGCGTGCGCGGCTCCAGTTCGTTAGAGATTCCAAGATTCATATAGAATTTTGATTGAATATCGGGTGGGCAAAAAGGGTCTCCGTACTCAAGACCCGCAGCATGTCCGGAGTCAACCCGCGCAGGCAGCGGAAAGAGGGTCTGGCCATATCATCAGACAGCAAGAGAAGATCCTCCGGCGATATTGCCCGAATCTTCTCGATCCCATCGACACGCAGTCCCACTTCCCAACCCTGATGGCGAATGAGCAGGATATAACCCGGAGAGTTGCGTTCCTCGTCGGGGAGTTCCAGAAGATGCCTGAGATCGATGACCGAGCGAATCTCACCATGCACGTTGGTTACACCCATCAATTGTGCGGGCGCTCCTGGTACACGAGTGCAGTTGGTGAATGGTAACAATTCAGCCACCACGCCAAGATCGAGGCCATAGTGTTCCGTACCGAGCGTGAAAACGAGAACCTGGAAGGGGGTTGATGGGCTGTGGGTATGCGCGTGCCGTTGGGCAAGTTGCCGGGCGCGATCGCGAAACGCGGTCTCGATCTGCTCGGCGTCGGGATTTAATGCCTTTTCCAGAGCGAGTTGACTTCTGTGTAACCGCTCTTTGACGGCATTCCAGTCGATGCCTTCGCCTTCGACGTTCATGCACCCTCCAGAATTTTCAGGTGCATTTCGGTTCGCTTTTGGAGTTCGCCCGCATGGATTCCCGATCCATCGACGATGACCTGTTCCGCATCGATCCGAGCGAGAAAGGTCAGGACGTTACGAAACGAGCGGGCTGCGGGCGACGACATTCCCATTTTCTGAAGGAGCAATCCCAGGTAGTAATGCCCAAGAACGAAACTCCGATCCAGATAAATCACTCGTCGGAAAGCTTGCTCTGCCTCGGGGAGTTGCCCCATCTGCTCCAAGACCAGAGCCCGATAAAAATGCACCCTGGGATTCAGTTTGTCTCGCTGAAGAGAAGCCTCACAGCAGGCAGCGGCCTTGGCCCATTCACCGCGGTCGGCAAGCGCTCGGATTGAGTCGAGTTGCGACGAGTCTGAAGACTGCGGAGCGGGAACAAGAACTTCCGGTTCTCGTTCGCTGACCGAAAGGCTCAGTTCCTCAATCGCTTGAATTTGCGGGGCTTCGGCTGGTGGGCTTACGAGCGACGGCGGACTCCAACTGCCAGGCAACGGGATGCTCGTGTGCTCGGCCTTCGATCCCCCCACTTCCGTCTTCTGATACAGCACGGCTCCGGGTGCGTTATGGGTGCGAAAGGACTGGAACGACTCGACATTCGGTTCGGCATGACCGACCAACAACCATCCCCCTTCGACCAACGACTGGTGAAATCGCTCGGTGAGTTGGCGGATGATCGCCGCACTGAAGTAGATCGTGACGTTCCGACACAGTATCACATCAAATGCGAAGAGATTGTTAAGTAGCGCGGGGGAAGGGTGCGTCACAAGGTTGTGGTATTGGAAAGACACCCTCTCCCGGTATTCCGAGTTGATCCGCATCGTTTTACCTACGTGCGCAAAACAGCTCTGTTTCACGTTCTCGGGGGTGTTCCGGAAGGCCCACTCGTCGAAAATGCCTTCTTGTGCGCGTGCCAAAAACTCGCGGTTGATGTCGGTTCCAACTATCGTCCAATCCCAGCCAACAAGTTGATGAGCAAAGTCGCGTTTCAGAAGAATGGCGACCGAATAAGGCTCCGCGCCGATCGCGCAACCCGCACTCCAGATTCGCAAACGTCGGCTATGCCGATTGCGGGCGAGTACGTCGGGGATAACGATATTCCGGATGGCATCGAACATTTCCTGATGGCGGAAGAAGAATGTTTCTCCAATGGTGAGATCCGCGATCAGAGCATCCAGTTCGTTCTGCCCCTGCGGTCCGTTTTGGAGGAAGTTCAGATAGGAAGCGCAGTCTGGCAAGCACACTTTCGTCATTCGGAACGCGATCCGTGTGGCCAATTCGCGATCCTTCTCTGTGTAGTACGCCAATCCCGTCCAAGCGATCAAACATTCTTTCAGGCGATTGTAGGCTGGATCGGCAAGCAGCGGATGAGGGAAGGAGGGATACAAGTTCACGGAATCGACTCCTCCAGTTCACGGAGGCGTGCTTGCTCTCGGTCTTGCAACTCGGCCAGGTATTGTTGTTCTTTTTCAAACAGAATTCGCTGCGGGGACAGCAGAAAGATGCTTTGGCCCGCGATGGTGGCAACTCCTTCAATACAGCCGTTGAGCGAGTGCTTTCCTGGCACAGGCATGAAAGCATTCTCGGACAGAGAAACTATCCGGCTCATCTTCTCTACAACCAAGGCCAGATGATAATCGGGGTGACGCAGAACGACGATCGGAGTGTACAGTTTGATGGGTTGCTCGGGGAGGCCGAACAAGCTGGAGAGACGCAGAACCGAGATGGCTTTGCCCGCTAAATTGAGGAAGCCAGCCAGCATGGCGGGTGAATTATGCGGTCGGGCCAGTTCCGGCATCAGCACAACTTCCTGCACCGCGTGCAGGGGGATGCCATAGGCTTGATCGCCGAGGTGGAACAGCAGTATCGAGCGTTGTCTCGACACCCGCTGTGGGGAGGCAATTTCTGATTGCGACGGGAAAGGGTGAGCTGCGATCATTGTCATACCGCATCGACCTTCTGTTGCCCGAGATCATCGCAAGGTGGTTGGGCTCGATGGGCTTTACTTTCCTCAAACTTCTAGCACTCTACCGCAGTTCGCCACTCACTACAACCGTCGTATTGTCGGAGTGCGGTGTCTTTCCGGGTTGGCAATAACTGACTGCCGCTACAATCGTTAAGCCAATCCGGAGACCCTCGCACAATACTGCTGATGAGAACTCCGGGTTGGCGTTTCTTATTTCCCCACTGGTGGAGCGTTCCCAGTCTGCCCACGTGTCAGGATGAATTTGGGCAGATAGCGGACGTTCACTGTCGCCTTGGCCTTCAGTGTCTGACCACCCTCTACCGTTACGCGCAACATGCTCACTGCCTTGTCATCGGTCCCGATGAACTTGGCATACATACCGGCTACTTGCTCACCTGCCATCGAGGCGATCAGCTTGTGGAGCCGATTCATGTTCCCGGTAAGCTCGACCACCGGCGCCGGGCCGGGCTTGGCTTCGATCGCGGCCTTGATCGCCGCGAGGCCATCAGGACCAAAACTCACAAAGGCAGCATCCTTGGCAAACGCAACATAACCCGGCGGGTTCTCGCCGAATAACCGACTCAACTCTCGAAGCTGCTCCTCGTTCGCAGCCCGTGCGAGCGGAACCTTGTGGATGCTCACTCCCCCAACCTTGGCCACATCGAACTCAAACAGCTTGGCAAGCTCGGCGGACTTGGCCGCCTGCCGGAGTGCTTTCTCAAACGGAGTTGGGTCAACGAGTGATATGGCCCCCTGCACTGTGAACTTCCCACCCTTATCCGGGCCGACGAGCGCGAGTGCCACATCCAGATCACCTTTCTTCACGCTCTGGATTGCAGACTTGGCGAGTTCTTCCAGAAATGGATGGAACGAATTGGGAATATCCGTGGTCTTTGCTTCCCCCTCGATTGCTTCCACACCGGCTGCGACAATCTCCTGGATCTCCTTGGCAAACAGTGGAACCTTGACCGCAACCCCGACCGCGACGTTCGCTTGTGCGATACCAGCGAAGCGATGAGTTGTTGCTGCTTTGGCAGCAATCTCCTTGGCCAGCGGCGTTCCCGCCTTGGGTGTCAGTACCAATTCGGTGAAGGTTTCGCCCGTCATCGGCTCCCAACTGAACTGGATGCGAACTTCGGCAGCTTCCTTGAGTCCCGTTTCGGCATATCGGCGCAGCAGTTTCGGCCCTTCCTCAAGGAAGGTCTGCGCCAACTTGACGATATGCATTGGAACGCCCATACCGACGAACCTCTTAATACCGTTTGCCGTGTTCTCCATTTCCTCCAGCCAGCTCTTGAGTAACTTCTCGGGGAACCGTTCGGGGAAGAGTTTTACAGTGAAGAGGGAGAGATCGGCGTTGTCGAATAGGTCTTCCAGAGGGAGCCGGTTCTTCGCATCCGATACCTCGTCGCCATTCAGTGCGACATAAGCCCAGCCGCCATCCGTGAACTGCACGTACGGTGTGCTTGTCAAAAAGCCAGGGCCGATAAATTCCAGTTTGTGCAGCCCTTTTTTGTCCTTCACGGGTGCAGATTTGATCTTCAGTCGCTCCAGTAACGCGAGGAACTCTTTCTCCCCGGTCACCGGGACAACCAACACGAGGTTCGTTTCCCTAAACTTTTCGCGGACGACCGAGTACGCCGCGAGCGGGCGGTCGAGATCGATTCCTTCAAAGCCATGCTCTCCAAACATTTCCTTGAGATCGTTTTCAAACTCCTTAACAAGCAGCTCACCCTGGACCGGGCCGCCAACCTGACGGAGCATCTCCCGATACTCTGTCAACAACCGGGAGATCGGCTTGGCAGCGACAACCACAGTCGGTTTCGGTGGCTCTGCTTGAGCGGGGATAGTCGAGACGAAGATTGCGCAGAGTGCCAGGATGAAACGCGTCCGCATTGGATAATCTCCTGATGTGTCCGGCGTGAGAGTGAGCTTCAGTACGTTGAACGGGGCGACATCGCCACGTTTGACTCACTTCCGCTCGACAGGTTCCGGTTTTTCTCGTTCAAGATCGTCGCGTGTCACGCCTCGCAGTATCAGTCGCAGATTGATCGTGTACGCCATTTTCAGTTCTTTGCCCCCCTCAAGAGTCATCGACATGACAGACATGAGTTTGTCCTCCTTACCGAGGACGGCTTCCAACCTCGCATACCCTGGACCATTGGGACCACTGACTTTGTCGAGCAGTTTGACCACGCGGGCTGGGTTGACCACGACATCGAGTACAGGGGAATCAACCGGCTTTACCGCCAGTGCGTCTTTCATGGTGCCAACTGCGTCAGGGCCGATGACCACGAATACACCATGCGGGGCGAAGGCAAAGGCGAATAGGCAATCGTCGCCGCCAAACACCTTCAAGACATCAAGGAATCCACCGTCCGGTTTTTTCCATGTGTGAATGCTGACCTTCCCAGCCTTCGCTGCGTCCCACTTGATCGCATCCTGAATGTTTTGTGGGGCAAGATTCTGGATGAGTTTCTTGAACTCCTTTTCCAAAGCCGTGGGATCCTCGAAGGCGATAGCACCAACCGCCGTATACGAGCCGTTCTTGTCGGGTCCACGAAATCCGGCAACGATGTCGAATTCTCCGGTTTTCACAGTCCGTCCGAGCCCCTTGAAGAGTTCCTCAAGTGCGGTCTTGATGGGATCGGGAATATTCCGCGTTGCTTCCTTCGGACCGGCCTCCAGGCCAGCTATCGCAGCTCCGCGAATTTCCTCCTCGAACAGCGGGAGGCGGAACTTGAATCCGGCAATCGTGTCTGGCGTGGCAATCAGCCCACCAAACTTGTTTCCAGTGGGCTTGCGGGCCGCAATGATTGTTGACAACTCCGATCCCTTTTTGCCGTTCAGCGTTAACTCGGTAGTCAGATTCCCGGTTTCTACATTGATGCTGATTCGGGCCGCCATTTCATCGGCCCCGGCAGCGAGTTTCAGATAGCGGCTCACGAGCTTCTCGACCTCGGGTACGATCGCCTTGACTATTGGCTGCTCATCCCGATCGAGGTACAGACCTCCCAGAATGGTCTTCTTCACCTCAGCCATGAGAGTCGGAAGCGCCAGCTTGACAGCCACGGGGATTCGATCGAAGTAGATGCGCCCCGCAACTAAACCCTTTTCGGTTGGGATGTAGATCTGCTGCGCCGGCACGAGAGCCTTTGGGTCGAGGGCCGGTGCTGGCTTTGCTCCATAGGCGATGTAGGCGTATTGATCCGAGAATCGCATCAAAGCCTTGTAGCGCGGGTCGAGTGGAGGCAGTTCGTAAACGTCCTTCTCCTTCCCCGCGAGTTTTGGTTTCTGGTGGTTGGCCCGCTCGCATAGATCGAGAAATTCCTTTTCTCCCGTAATTGGGAAGGCAACGACGGCGGTAATGTCCTCGGGCTTGGGTGCCAGAAGCACATACCCGACGATCGGCCGACCGAGATCCAGTCCTTCAAACCCCTTCTCCCCAAGATCGTTCTTGATCTGCTTGTTCAGTCCCTTGACTCCCATTTCGCCACTAATCAGTTCGGCAGTCGCCCGGAGTTCACCGAGAATACGACTGACCGGATGCGTCTGGAACACAATGGCCGGGTCGGCAGTGAATGCGTTTCCGCAACCGAACAGCACCGCGAAAATCGCAAGGAGTCCGATTCGCATGGGCATTCTCCGAACGGTAGGAAGAAGTGTCACCGACCAGCATACGGCCTGCTGCGCTGGTTGCAACCGGAAGCCTGCCCCCTAAAACGCCTGTGCAGACTGAAAATCTCAAGGATTTCCCATGCACAATCGCGCAATGAGCTACTTCAAGGGGCTTCAAGATCGCATCTGTGCTGGTCTGGAGCAAGTCGATGGTGGGGCCGCCTTCCGCAACGACTCCTGGGAACGACCGGGTGGAGGCGGTGGCCGCAGCAGGGTAATCGAAAATGGGAAAGTCATCGAGAAGGGTGGGGTGAATTTCTCCGAAGTATATGGTGAATTCAACCCCGAGTTTGCCAGGCAAATCCCGGGCGATGGAACGCAGTTCACGGCCACGGGCATTTCACTGGTGATTCATCCGCAGAGCCCACTGGTGCCAACCGTTCACGCCAACTTCCGCTATCTCACCCACGGATCGAAAGCGTGGTTTGGAGGCGGGGCAGACCTGACCCCGTATTACCCCTTCCAGGAAGATGTGGTTCATTTCCACCGCACTTGGAAGCGATTGTGCGACAAGCATTCGGCGGTCGTGAACCATGCGAAGATGAAAAAGGAGTGCGATGACTACTTTTTCCTGAAGCACCGTAACGAAGCCCGCGGCGTTGGCGGCATCTTCTTCGACTACATGGATGCCACCGATGCCATGTTCGATTTCGTGCAGGAGGCCGGTGAAACCTTGCTGGAAGCCTATGTCCCCATTGTGGAGCGAAGGAAGGGATTGGCGTACACGCCCGAACAGAGATTCTTTCAGGAGTATCGCCGCGGGAGATATGTGGAGTTCAATCTCGTGTACGACCGGGGTACAGTTTTTGGACTGAAGACCGAGGGCCGCACCGAAAGTATCCTGATGAGCCTTCCACCGGTGGTGCGTTACATCTACGACTACCACCCGGCCCCCGGCTCACCGGAAGCGGAACTGACGGAATATTGGCTGAAGCCAAGAGACTGGGCAGAGAGCGTTTAACCCGCAAGATACAGTACAACTTCAAACCCCGCTGGTGTGTGCGCCAGTTTTGAAGTTGCACTTTTTGTTCAAGCCCCAAAGTTCCACAGTTGGAACCGAGGTGCGTAAGCACCATCTCTACAAGCCCGAAGCGCCAGCGAGGGATAGCTTTTCCCTCGCTGGCGCTTCGGGCTTGTATCGGGTTTTTCGCCTAACAACCATAAAAAGCGCAACTTCAAAATACGCCAGCGGGGTTTGCACAGGTCATTTTATCCCGGTGACGTCCCACACGAGAGCGGTCCCGTCGATGCTACCGCTTGCCAGCCGCCGACCGTCCGGACTGAATGCGATCGCGAGGACGCGCGACGGAGAGCCATCGAGACGTCCCAAGAGTTTGCCGGTCGCTGTCTCCCAGATCCGAATACCGGTGTCGCCAAAGGCGTTACTGGTGGCGAACCGCGAACCGTCCGCGCTGAATGAAAGTGGCCAGTGAACTTCATCGTTCGTATCGATTCGGCGGGCGAGCTTCCCGGTCCGCGAATCGACCAGGAAGATCCCGACGTTCTGAATCACAAACGCCAGGGTGCGGCCGTCCCGACTCGGGTACAGATGTGTGTTGTTCGACTCGTCCACAGGTAGCACATCGGACTTGACGAGGTCCCATCGGGCAAGCTGCTTGCCGGTCCCAGCGTCTAGGGCAATAAGGTCCGTGTATCCGGCCAACACTTGGCCATCGGTGGTGATCACTACTTTTCGCGGAGTCCAATCGGCCGGCATCGCGACGTCCCACACCAGCTTTGCCGTCGAAACGTCCCAGAATTGCATGTGAAGGAGCTTGTCTTTCATAACGGGTAGGGCAAGATGCGTCCCATCGGCCGAGAGAGCGAAACCAGAGTCACTGAATTCTTTCTTTTGTCCCGGATCGGTCACAGTGAGGAGTTTCTTCCCAGTGACCGTGTCCAAGACTGTGATCGCGAGTCGCGAGTCGTTCATCTTGGTGATTCCGGCCAGGATCCGTCCGGCCGAATCCCACTGTTCTCCGAAGAATTCTGGAGAGGCCAGCCTTTCCTTCGAGCGACCGGTCGCCGCATCCCACGTACGTGTCTCAAGGCTGTCTGTGGTCCGCACGCTCTTCCCATCCGCGCTGAACGCGACGCTGTCGATCATCCGGGTGTGCCCCTCAGCAAGCGGTCGGACTTTCCCTGTCGCCGCGTCCCATAGCCGAACAATCCCATCGCCCGCGACAGTCGCCAGCAGGGCACCGTCGTGTGAGGTGGCGGCAACATGAATCCACTGATCCGCGGCGGCCGACCACAGCAGTTTTCCATCGGAAAGCCGCCATTTCCGAAGAGCGGACTTGCCGAGCGTCTCGGCTGGTTCGACCACGCCGATGGCCGTTCCGTCCGTCAGGCAGTGGATCGACTTAACGGGGGCATCGGCCGCGATTCGCCTGAGAAGCTTTGTCGATTCCAGATCCCAGACGACAAACTCTGCCTCTGCGTGGTCGGTCGATCGAGTTCCGCCCTCGGGGAGCTTTTCCCGTTCTTGCCGGTTGCCCACAGCCACGACCGTTTTCCCATCGGGAGAAATGGACAGCCCCCCTGTGCCCACACCGTCAGCGTTGAGCGTCTTCAAGTTTGCACCAGTCTTCACATCCCAGACAGTCAATGACAGCTTGTCGAGCGATCCGACGATGAGCTGCTTACCGTTTGGAGTAAAGACGAGGTGACGGAAGATACGGCTTTCGTCGGCCAGCCGTCGCAGAAGCTTTCCATCCGGGAGCGAGTAGAGCGACACCTCAGCGCAATACTGGATGGCCAGGATCGAGCCATCTGGACTGATCGCGCCATGAAGCGAGTACGGCCCGGGCTGATTCTCCCCGTATGTTGCCTGAAACTCGCCGAGTGATCGGCCGGTGGCCAGGTCGGTGACGCGGGCAGCGTAGAGCACTCCATCCGGCGCATCCTTCTCGCGGTTGAACAACTCGACAGCAAGTTTTCCATCCGGGGCAATTACGCTCAAGTGGCGGTAGCCTTTCTCACGGTCCCCGGCCGAGACCACGATCCGGCCATCCGGCACGGTCCACCGGCTGACTGCCGATGGACCGATCGCACTCAGTCGCCGATTGTCCGCAGTGAACGCCAGCCCCTGGACTTCGCCCGGATGGCGGAAGGCCGCCGACCCGAGTCGGGCGATCGCCCCTTTCGGCAGGTCGGCCGGCGGCGTTTCCACGACCGGAGCCGCAGTCTTCGCGATTGTCGTGGGTATGGGCCGAACGTCTTCGATCAGCACGGCCGCGACCGCAGCCGCGGTGACAAGCCCGAGACTTGCCACTGCGATTGCCTGAGCCCACCAAGTCGTACTTCTCATCGCCAGTTCCTCCGAGAGCCAGGGGGGTAGTGACGAAGGGACCGAACCGCACCCGAGAGCCACTTGCGGGAGAGACGCGACCGCACCGACCGCATCCGAAACGACGGCAATCGCTGCGAAACCGGCAGCCGGGGCAATACCCCGCCGCTCCAACCGCCGCCGCAGGGCCTCGCGACCCCTGTTCAATCGGCGGCGAAGCGTTCGCACGCACGTCCCGCATGCACGGGCAGCCTCATCCTGCGTCTGCCCTTCCAGGTAACACAGGACGAGTGGCAGCCGGTCGTCCTCGGGAAGCGCGGCTAACTCTTCATCCAGCACTCTCAGCAACTCGATGGCCATGACGGACACCGAAGTATCCGGGGCAGACCCAATCGGCACGGATGGGACCGCGTTGCGATTCGCTGCAACAGCCGCCTTCCGGGCGACCCGGATCGCGACCCCGAACAGCCAATTTGCCAACCGGTCTGGGCGGGACACGACGGCCGCTTTCTGAGCAAGGACGAGCCAGACCCCTTGCTCGGCGTCGGCCGCGAGGTGAGAATCGCGGCAGTAGCGATGGCAGACGGTCCGGACCATCGGCCCGTGACGATGGTACAGAGCTGTGAACGCAGTCTCATCCCGCATCCCGATGTACCGGGCAAGGAGGGATGAATCCGACTCAAGGTCGGTGCTGAGAATCCGGAGTATGGAAGACGCGATAGCCAAT
The DNA here is from genome assembly GCA_035947935.1 of Gemmata sp. GTDB lineage: Bacteria > Planctomycetota > Planctomycetia > Gemmatales > Gemmataceae > Gemmata. The sequence continues at coordinate 10,411 of DASZJS010000475.1, forward strand.
GGTAGCATCCGGGGAGGCGGTTCAGTAAACCCTTCGAGTATACTGCCAACCGACCGAAGAAAGGGGACACGGATTTGTAAAAAATGTTCCGTCAACATTTAGAGGCTGTAACAGAATGAGGATAATAATCCCTCGTTACGATGCTCTGCGTCGTAACGGGTCTTCGGACGCTCTGCGTCCCTGAACCCTAAATCACAATCACCGCAGAGCGGTGGAAAACACGTTCCCACGCAGAGCGTAGGAACGAGGTTGTCTGTCTTCTCTCTATGCTTACTGACAACGAAGTCTCATTAAGTTACAGCCTCTAAGTGGACCAGTAAGCCAAACGTCCGAAGGTCGATCATCTCAACCAATACTCCATAAGTCCATGTGGTCCATCACACGCGAGTTTGCTCGGTTGCGAAATCGTTTCTCACCGGGTATGCTTTTCTTTACAGAACCTACCACACCATTGCTCCGCAACCCGCCGCCACGAGCAACCCCACACTTTCCAGCCGGAATTGCATTCCATGCGACGACTCACTGCCTTCACCGCTATGGCTGCGCTTGCTGCCACTATCACGCTCTCTCCCAGCGCTGCCCAGCCGCCAACGGCCCCTCAGCCCAGACTCGTAACCCCAAGCCGACAATATGTGAACAAGGGCAATCGAGCCGATACCGTTCGCGCAACTCTTGCCTCCCACGGACTCCCAAACCTCGAAGGCAAATGGTACTACATCGGCCCGTTCGACAACACGGAACGGGCAGGATTCGATTTCGCCTACCCACCTGAGAAGGGTATCGATCTCAAGGCAACGTATCCCGGCAAGAGTGGGCAAAAGGTGGCTTGGAAACCATACAGCGAATTCAAGCCCGGGAAGGTCGCGGATCTCATCAAGCTGTTCCCGGACGACAAGGCAGATGCCGTCGTCTATCTGTATCATGCGTTCGAGTCGCCCCAGGCGTTCAAGTTCCGCCTCTCGTTTGGAAGCGATGACACGCTCAGTGTGTTCTTCAACGGCAAGCGGTTGCTGCACGAACCGCACTTCCGCGCAGCTGCTCCAGATCAGGACTTTGTCGATGTCTCTGTGAAAGAAGGCAAGAACGAGTTGCTAGTCAAGATTTGCCAGGAAGGCGGAGGGTGGGCTGCTTACGCCAACCCCGCGGAACTGCCAACGATCGTTCCCGAAGCGATACGCCAACGGCTCGAACGCGAGTTCCCGGTTTCAGCCACCACTCCATCAGCACCTTCTTCGACCATTGGCGAAGCCCTCTTCTACAAGGTCTCGACCATCCCACTCCCAGCCGACTGCGTTCTGGAAGTAGGTGGGCTTGCGTTCCGGCCGGATGGCAAGTTGTTCGTCTGCACGCGCCGCGGTGAAGTGTGGCTCATCGATAACCCCACTTCCGATAGCCTCGCGGATGTGAAGTTGACGAAGTTCGCGAGCGGCTTGCACGAGGCCCTCGGTTTGTGGGTGCAAGACAACAACACGGTGTACGCCGTGCAGCGTCCGGAATTGACGAAGCTCGTGGACAAAGCCGGAACAGGGTTCGCCAGCGAATACGCGACCGTCTGCGATAAGTGGGGCGTATCGGGTGACTACCACGAGTTCGCGTTTGGCCCGGCCCGGGACAAAGACGGCAATTTCTTCATCACTCTGAACGTCGGCTTCGGTGGTGGACACCAGGCCAAGGCACCATGGCGGGGATGGTGCGTGAAGGTATCGCCGGATGGGAAGATGGAACCGTGGGCGTATGGGCTGCGGTCGCCGAACGGGATCACCTTTGCCCCGGACGGGGAACTGTTTTACGCCGACAATCAGGGCGAATGGGTGGCCACAAACAAGCTACACCACCTCAAGAAAGGCCAGTTTTACGGCCACCAGGCAGGCTTGCGTTGGGTGAAGCAATCCCCCTTCGCGGACAAGCCGGACAAGGTCGCAAGCGGCATGCTTTACGATGGCACGGTTCCATCGCAAAAGCCCTGGAAC
>DASZJS010000476.1:0-3523 GCA_035947935.1 Gemmata sp.
CCCCTCCCGCCTGTTCACCCTGCTCAGGGCTCACCATCTGGGGGCGGTTCCGTCCGCCTGGAATGCATAAGCGACCGCGCATAACTGAAACGTAGAGTCGAGGTGTGGCGCGGTAGCGGTCGAAACCGCCCCGTTTCCACATCCCGCTCATCGAACCGGACGGGCGGTTTTCCCGCATCCGGCTCTCGGACCAGACATCACGCCTTCGCCCACGAGAAGCTCTTCGTCTTCGCACACAGTTGCACCAGCCCCAGTTCACCGTACAGGTGCTGGTCGGGGAACTTGAGTGGACCCCGAGTGTAAACCTTGTGCTTGCGACACAGCCACCGACGCAGCCGTTCCCGGACGTGGTAATCCACGGCCCGATACGCGGCACTCACCGCACCAAGGCAGAAGTAGTTCGCCCAGCCGGTCAACATCCGGTTGAGGCGAGCCACCCGCTCCTCGGTCGGCAGCAACACCCACCGACTTCCCGTTGCCGCGCTGATCTCCCGCTTGATCCGGGAGACCTTCTTCGCCGCCGGTCGCGTGCCAAGGTAGCACGAGCCCGACTTCGGGCGGTAACAGGGGCCAATGGTGTAACCCAGGAAATCGAACGGTTCGGCCGGAAGCTTGCACAAGCGGGTCTTGGACTCATTCACCGTCAGTTTCAGCTTGGACATCATGCCCCGCATCACCGCCAGCGCCTCATCGGCCTTCTGGCGACAGCAGATCACGAAATCGTCCGCGTAGTTGACAATGCGTGCGTCCAATCGCTTGGCGTGCCCCAGCGTACTCCAGCCCAGCACAAACCGACGGAAGTACACGTTACTGAGGAGCGGTGACAGCGGAGACCCTTGCGGAGTGCCCCGCCGATCATCCCGGTTCCGGGTCGTCCTAGTCATCCTCCCACGCCGGTCTACCTCTTCCACCGGTGCTTCCAGCCACATCTTGATCAGCGCGAGGACGTGCCCATCGCTGACGCGGCGGGATACCGATTTCAGAAGCTCCGGATGAGGGATGCTATCGAAATACCCGGACAGGTCTGCATCCACCACTTCCGTGTACCCGGCATTCACCAACGCATGGACGCGGCGAACCGCGTCATGCGCACTTCGGCCCGGTCGGTAGGCGTACTGCTCCGGCGTGAGATCAGCCTCGAAGATCGACTCCAAGACCACCACCATCGCCATCTGCGCTACGCGGTCCCTGATCGTGCCGATCCCGAGCGGACGTTGCTTGCCGTCCGGCTTGGGGATGAACACCCGACGGATCGGGTTGGGACGGTATGTTCGGTCCCGGAGACTTTGCATCAGTTCGTCCAACCACTGGCCCACGCCCGACTTCTCGATGTCCTCAAACGTCTGACCGTCCACCCCGGGAGCACCGGCATTAAGCCGACACCGCTCGTAGGCATAGGTCAGAACATCCCGACGGCACACCTTGTCGTACAGGGCATAAAACCGGTAGGTGGGCGCTCCCTTCGCTTTGGCGTACAGTGCCGTCTGGAGTTTCCAAACCGTTTTTGGAGGTGCTAGGCTCAAGGCCAATCTCCTGGCTTTCGACTCCCACGGTCACCGATCTGGAACTCAGGTTCCTTCCCTCCACCGGAGTTACCCGGCTTCTTCGGTACTACGAACCTGTCCGCCACCCCAGGCAGCCCGGCCTGTCCCTCGCGGGCGTCCGGTTGGGAGCGTGTCCTCCCACCACTTGGGGCTTCCCGTGTTGCGACCATCCCCGTTTGTCTGCGTGTCGTCGCCATATACCCCGGTGGGAACACTGGGTCGAGTCGCTCGTGGGCCGGTCTATTCCAACCGGTGACCTTGCTCGCCAGCGTCGGCGGCCTTCCCCATTGCCTGAGAGGGTCGGCTCCCACATTTGGGACTTTCGGGGCTTGCTCGGCGTTTACGTAAGTTACGACCCGCGGACTCGCCACCCCGCTAAACGGGGTGATGTCACGAAGGCTCCGACGGCTTTGTTACCTCCACCGCCGCTTCGTTAGCTACCGGGTGGAGCGACTGACTTACCCGGGCGGGATTCGCACCCGCTGAGGACGATTGCCTTCTCACGGCGCACCAGGCATCTTCCCGATGCACTGCATCGGCCGAATGGAACCGTTCCATTCGGCGGGCAGCGCGCGTTGCCCTTCGCACGAAGATGCCAAAACTGCGGTTTGTCGCTGTCGCTATAGAACCTGTTTTTGTCCGCAACTCCGCGTCATCGCCCCTCTGTGTGCCGCAGAAACCCTAGTATTTTTGAGAGTAACCCGCAGCCAGCCTATTGCGCGAGCCTATCGAAATGTGTTAATATTCCTTCATAAGGGTTAAGGATTAGCCCCATAATGACAGGAGGATCAATACATGTCATGTCCACATCCCCACCAATCGACATTCGCGACGTTGGCCGAGAAGCAGAGAGAATGGCCAAGGACTGCAAAAACGAACGCCTGGCAATGACCATGCAATATGTCGCCCTCGGTTCCATGATCGTCATGGCCGGGGCTGCGGGAGTCCATCTGATGAAGGAGATGTTCGGCCATACCGAGCATCATGGCAGGTCAAAATGACGCGGCCGGGCCAGCTACCCCACATCTCCAGACGAGGCACGCTTGCCAGGCAATGGAAGCTCTGCCATTGCTTGCAGCCACGGGAAGGGCCGCAACGTTGGAGCCGAGCCAGAAACCGGGAACCAAAGGTGACTGATGGTTCCTGACTATGGCACGCAAACCGCCTGATTGGCGACAGCCCTCATTATTCTCATCCGACCCAGCCGACCCGACTGAGCCCCACGAAAACGCAACCCCTCAACTTGACGGAGACGACCATGCAGTACAAGACCATCGTGCTTCAAATGCTGGAGCAACAGCCGGAGATATACAACCAGCTTCGCAAGGAGCGGCAGGTGCTACCGGCAATGGATCATTACGCCAGCGAACTGAGGAGCCTGCACCTGGCCTGGCAGGAGACGCTCACCAAGGAACGGCCGGAGAGCGAGCCGAGCCAGATCGCGAGCGAGGCCCTGGAACTGGCACTCAAAGACCTGGAGGATCGTTTACAGAGCGGTTCGCCTCAGGAAGGCCAGGAAGCACTCTCCCTCGACCAGGCAATGGCGTACATCCGCCGTCATACGTCGCGCGGGTAAAGTCATCACGCAGCCGATCACGCTCACTTTTTGACCTTCCTCCCGAACTAGCCCCTACCAGAAGCGACCCGGAGCCACCGGGAAAAACGGAGACAGTCCCAACAGCGGCCACCACCTCAGCACCCACTGATTCCGTCACATCATCCGAATCCAGAACGCCGCAGCCTCCACGAGACTCCCCCATCGCCAGCGGCGAAAAGACCAAAGCCCGCGATATCATCGCCGCCATACGTACCCTGAAGGCCACCGAACAGGAAAAACGCGCCGCCACGCCGGAGGAGAAGCAGACGCTGGCCCGATTCTCAGGATTCGGCCCGGTTGCCCTGTCGATCTTTCCTGACCCGGTTACGGGCAAATACAAGGATGCAGGCTGGCAGGCTTTGGGCGATGAGCTGAAGTCGCT
>DASZJS010000477.1:0-3148 GCA_035947935.1 Gemmata sp.
AAATCAAAATCCGAAAGGAGGAAAATCAGGTTCTTCCTTTCGGATCGGGTGCCGAGATTATCGTTTTCTTACCAGGAACTTACTACTTCTTGTTCCCGGTAAAATCGGTCACTTCCATCGTCATCTCCATCTTCTGGTCAGCAATATCGGCCGTCATGTCCATTTTGACTATACCCAGTACGATGTCCTTCGACATCCACACTTTGATATCGGACTTAATATCCATGCCTCCCGCCTTGGCCTTCACCTTGTAGGTGGTCCAGGTGGTGTCGTATTCCTTCCCACCCACCTTCACTTTCTCCTTGCCATCTTTGTCTTTCGTGACCGAGCCCTCGACTCCTGCTGGCAAACCGCCGCCCGCCTTGGTCGGATCAAAAGGTTTCGTAAGGTCGATTGTCTGCATCTGGGCAGGAATTTCCATCCCGCCAACCGAGGAGACCACCTTCACGGTCGCTTCCTTGTCGGATTTGGCAGTGATGGATTGGGTCGTGCTTCCCGCGATGTTTTGTCCTGCAACCTTCACGTTAATCTTGTACGTGGCGAAGTCGCCCACCTTCACGTTCTTGTATGGGTTGTAGTCATCGTTGTCGGCAGCGGGCGTTACGATTGGAGCAACGCAGATGGCCAGTGCGGCGACGATCAGACGAACGGACATTGCAACTCCTTGGTTTGCAGAACGGCACCTCACGAGCAGGAGGGCACGCCGTCCCTTAGTGGTGTGGAGATCCAGCCAGAGCGTTCCAGGGCCGATTTCCTGTGGGCAACGCTAACACAACCCGCTCCTACACGCAACTATTGACCCACAAGGCACATTGGACTCCGGGTTCCAACAGCCGGCTTTCTTTCCAACGGAAGGAATGGGGCCATTATATGGCGTGACGCTCTTCCGGCTGAGTTGCGTAGTTCGGGAATCAAACTGTCGAACGGAGAGTTGAAGGGGTTTGGGGGGCGTCACGGCTTCATTGCTTCCGCGGGTTCTGACGGTCCTGTCGCTCTTGCGCCACTCCACTCATTCGTGCCAGACGTTTTCAAGATGTGGATGAAAAATGGTCATCGTATCGGGCCGATCTTCGAGGTATATGGGAGGAGAATTGCAAAGCGCCCTTGAAAATCCCGGGTGAACTTGGAATCTCCCCACCCAAATCGAACAACCGACGTTCCCTCCAGGATGAGGAATTCGCCAATGATGCGGCTGGGAATCCTATTAACTTGTTGGAGTGTAATGGCTTTGCCGGCCCTGGCAGCTCCGGAACCGCACATCATCGTTCTGCCGGGGATCGAAGGTTCGAGTCCTTGCGCTCGCGGTATTGTGTCTGGACTTCGCCAAACTCACCCGAACGCCACTTACGAAATCTACGATTGGACCACCGGCCATGCAACTCGCATGCTCTACCATGTGGTGGCCTGGAACCGAAACCAAAGTGTTGCCGCTCTTCTCGCGGAACACATTGTGACACTTCAGACCCAACAACCGGATAGGCCCATCATCCTGGTCGGTCACTCGGGCGGTGGGGCTATGGCCATCGTGGCTCTGGAACAACTACCACCGGGATACAGGGTCCATCAGGCGATTCTTCTGGCCCCCGATATAGCACCGGGCCACCCACTGGCAACCTCACTGGATCGGACCCTTGTGGGTATCGATGTTTTTCATTCTCAACTGGATTGCGTCATCCTGGGAGCTGCAACCAGTTCGGTTGGAACGATTGATCGGGTTTGGACACCCGCAGCCGGCATGGTCGGTTTCCATTCGCCCCCGTGTTCAGATGAGGTGAGTGTGAGCCTCTACTCGACCAAGCTCCGCCAGCACGGGTACGAACTCGCGATGTCCCGCACGGGACACTTCGGTGGCCACTTTACTTGCACCCTGCCCGAGTTTGTGAATCGTTACGTCAGCCCATCGCTCCGATGAACTGACATCCCATCCGAATGGGACTTTCCATTGCTTGCCCTGGGCGAGTGGCACGGAATGCCATTCGTCCGCCCTGATTTTCTTCTTACGAAAGGTCCATCCTCCACCACGCCAGCATCGTGAATACAGTTCCGAAGGCGAGCAGAACGCCGCAGGCTGTGCCAACGACAGTTAGATCGGGGTTCGGGGAGGCGAGCAGTTGGGCATAGGCATCGAGAGCCCAGGCGTGAGGCGTGATAAGGCTCACCACCTTCATTTTTTCGGGCATTAGATCGCGCGGCATCAGCGAGCCACTCACTCCACCAAGCACCAGCACAAGAAGCGTCCCATAAACGGCAACTTGCGTTTCTGTCCGTGCAATGCTGGCGACCAGCACCGACAGCCCCACCGCCGCCACGGAAGTACACGCGACAACTGGGATGAGCAGCTCGGGTCGGGAACCCCAAGTCATGCCGAAAAGGACTCGTCCCACCACCAGCAAAAAGATCCCCTGCGCCAGCGACACGCACAGACACGGAAGTAGCTTGCCGAAAAGGATCTGTCCGCGGGTGAGCGGGGCAGCACGAAGGCGAACGAGCGTGCCGTGCTTTCGCTCCGCAACGAACAGCCAGCCGACATTCAACACCAGGAAGAACGCGAACATCACCGTATAGGATGGCACGAGAATCTGATATCGCACGGCCCCGCGGTTCAGCACTCCGCTGCCGCTCGTGTCGCGATAAGTCGAGCGGTCCTGGTCGTTCGCCTGACGTGCCGAACTCTTGACCAGTCCGGCCCAGGTCTTGGCGTGAAAGTTGTAGTTGGAAAACAGATCGGCTACGCCATCCTGCACTTTGGGGCCAATCTCCTTGCGAACGGCAGGGGTCAGCACTTCCCCGAAGGCAATCTTCTCACCAACTCGTTGCATCAGCGTTCGATTCTCGAATGCCCGGTGAACCGCTCGCTGAAATTCCGGTGTCCGCTTTTTGATGGTGAGTGCATCCTTGGTGGATTCGATGAAGTCGCTCCCCTTCGTCTTGCGGAACTCATCGAGTATGATCACAGCAAAGTCCGGATCGGTTGTCAGCGCAGCGAGCATCTTCTGCACAACCGGGTCGAGTTCCTGAAGCACCTCCGGCGGAATCGGCTTCACATTGTTCAATCGCTCGGCCGCCATCGCCATGAAGGCATCGTCTCCGATTCGATCGAAGGCCCGCCCAATCATCCAGGGGATTGTCACGCGCAGCAGCGTCACCT
>DASZJS010000478.1:0-7902 GCA_035947935.1 Gemmata sp.
CCGGCCAGTGATCGCGGCCGGCATCCTTGTTGATCTTCGGCGTTCGCCCGAACTCACCCACTGCCATCACCAGCACATCATCCTGCAATCCGCGGTCGTAGAGGTCTTCCACCAGCGATGCAACACCCATATCGAACTGCGGCAGGAGTCTCCGCTTCAGCTCGGTGAAATTGTTGCCGTGCGTATCCCACCCGCCACCGGCTTGCACAGTCACAAACGTCACGCCTGCTTCGACGAGCCGACGAGCGAGAAGGCAGCACTGACCCAGGTCGTTCCGGCCGTAATGGTCGCGGACTTTCACAGACTCACGGTTCACATCAAACGCCTGTTGGGCCTTGGTGTTCGTCACCATTTCCATTGCATCGCGATAGAAGGTATCCAACCCGCTCATGTCGCCCTTGGTATCGAGATCCCGGCGAATGGTATCCAGATCACCAACCAACTGCTTGCGGCGTTCCAATCGCTCTGCATCCACGCGCCCAGGGAGTTTCAGGTTGCGAACCTGAAACGAGGCCTCGTTGGGGTTTGCATCGGGAGCGAATGGGTTGAAGGAGGCACCCAGATACGCGGCTTTGCCGAGGCTCAACACTCGCGGCAAGTTGACATAGGCTGGGAGTCCAGGAGTGTTCGGACCCCTGAGCTTTGCAACCACCGAGCCCGTTGAGGGAAAGATGTTGTCGTTCACCTCGATTGTGGGTTGATAGCCCGTGAGCATCCACTGCGAACCCATCCCGTGCCCGGCGTTGGTGTGATAAGCCGAGCGGACAACGGCCATCTTGTCGAACACCTTGGCCTGGTAGGGCAAATGCTCGGAAATCTGGATGCCGGGTACGTTCGTGGAGATAGGTTTGAACTCACCCCGAACCTCGGCGGGAGCGTTCGGCTTGAGATCGTACATATCGATGTGCGATGGTCCACCAGCCTGCCAGATCAGGATGACCGACTTGCGATAGCTCCCCGATGACTGTGCCCCACTTGCGCGTGCTGCGAGCAACCCGGGAAGCGTCAGCCCTCCCAAAGCCAGAGAGCCGACCTTCAGGAATGCGCGGCGATTGGTCATAAGTTCGAGCACTGTTGATCTCCTTCTATGCTTTGATCGGCTTTCGCTCTCTCCAGCGAGGAGAGGCCAGTTCAGCGATTGAACATAAACTCGCGGCTGTTGAGGAGTGCCCACAGCACATCCTCAACCCCTTTTTGCCTGTTGCCCGACAGCTCAATGTATTCCATCGTTCGCTTCAGTTCGGCTGGTGTGGGGAAGCGAGAGAACGCCACGAGGTACAACTCCTCGATCATTTCCTTCGCGGGCTTCTTGTCCTTGAAAAACTTCGCCACCCGACCGTTCCCATCGGCAATCTTGCTCTCGATCTCATCGGAATTCGCCAACAACAACACCTGACCCAGCGTCGCACCCGTGGATCGCTCGCACTCGCAAACCGTTACTCGTTTCGGCCGATCGAAGGTGTCGAGGAAGTAAGAACCGAAACCCTCGTGCGGCAAATCAACGGCTCGGGCGTTACTGCTCACGCCATTGAATCCGCCGCGAGTTCCGCAGGTGAAGTTCACGGAATCCAGAAAGACCTCGGCAGGCAGCCGACGAGCATAGTAGCGGGCGAAGTTCTGGTGGTCGTGCTTGTTGTCTTCGGTAGGCTCGGCACTTAACTGATAAACCTTGCTGTTCAGAATCGTCCGGATGATGTGCTTCACATCGTATTTGTGCGTAATGAATTCGCGGGCGAGGAAATCGAGCAATTCCGGATTACTGGGCGGGTTCGTCTCCCGCAAATCATCGACCTCACTTACCAATCCACGGGCCAGGAAATGCCCCCACAGCCTGTTCACGAGCGCCTTCGCGAAGAATGGGTTTTCGGGTTTCACCATCCAGTCAACGAGAGCATGGCGTGGGTCATCGTCCCGTGTAAACTTCGCAATCGGACCATCGAGGTATTTGGGTTCAGGAGTTTTGCCCGTGAGTGGGTCTCGTTCGCCGGTGGTTGGTGTGGCGGAGGCGTAATAGGGCGGCGGTTGACCGAAACTCTTGCGACCGAGGCGGGTGAAAAATCCAGCGAGTCCATAGTAGTCCGCCTGCCCCCATCGCTCGAACGGGTGATGATGGCACTTCGCGCACTGAAGCCGCGTGCCGAGGAAAATCTGGGCCACATCGGCCGTGACCATGTGAAGCTGATCGTCGCGGTTCTGCCATAACCAGTTGACCGCCGGGGCATCCTGCCACTCGCCAGCCGCAGCCACAATGCCCCGGACGAACTCATCGTAAGGCCGGTTCCGGGCAATCATATCCTTGAGCCAGAGGTGAAACGCAACCGCCGCCTGATCCGCCCCGGCAAGGTTTGAGTTCCTCAAAATGCTGCCCCACTTCATCGCGAAATACGCGGGGTAATCCGGAGAATCGAGTAGCTTGTCGATGAGCTTCGCACGCTTGTCGGTCGACATATCTTCGAGGAACGCTCGCGCTTCGGCGGGTGTTGGAAGACGGCCGCACAAATCGACAGACACGCGGCGAATGAATGTTGCATCGTCGGATGTGGGGGAAGGCCGCAATCCGAGTTTCTTCCACTTCGTGACCGCGAGTTCATCGACCCGATTATTGGGTTTGAACTCGGGAATCTCGGCGAGCGATGGGCCATGAGGAACCATCGCCCGGAACACCGCGACATAGCCCATGTGGCGAGCCATGATCGCTGCTTCGCCACTTTGTTTGGCAGCTTTGACCAACGCATCGGCATCGACACTGGCGACCACATCCAGATTGCTCTGGTATTCGGACTGGCGAGTCACATCGCGCATCGAGCCATCAGAGTATTCCGCGATAACCGCAAGCTGCTGCATCTGCCCAGGCCGCAACACGCCATCGGTTGGGAGTACGCGAATCCTGCTTACCTTGGGGGCATCCGGCGCGGAAGCAGGAGCCCCGGCCGCAACCCATCGACGCACAACCTGATAGTCCGCGCTTTCGGGTGCGAGTCGTTTGCCGCCACCGTGGGGAACCTTGCCCGCTGCTTTCACTAAAAACAGCGATTGATCGGGCGCAGCCAGGAAAAGTCGTCGGCCTCGCGCTTCCTTGGTGATCGCTGCGTAGTCGAACTCCGTATCGAATCCGAACAACGATAGCTTGAACCCGTTCTGTCCGCTTGCTTTCCCATGGCATCCACCCGCGTTGCACCCATGCTTGCTCAATAGCGGCATGACTTCAGTGCAGAAATCCACACTCCGACCCGTCCCATAGCCTTTTACGGTCACGGGGATTTCGAGTCTTTCGTTCCCGACGGTCACGCGAATGACCGCGTTGCCATCGCCAGCGGGAGTGATGTAGCCTTTGGAGTCCACATTCGCGATAGCCGTATTACTGCTGACGTAAGTTGCTTCGCGGGTCACATCGCGGCCATTGTCGGCAATCAGGAGTTGTTGCCCGGCGAAGGCATCAGGCAGTTCAACTTTTGATGTCGAGCAAGTGATCGCGGCAGCAGCACACGTTGGCCAAAGAGCCAGTAGCCCGAAGGCAACAAATGCTGACCCCAAGAGCGGGGTAAGGCGGGAAGAGTACATGAGGAGCGGCCGATGGTGGGACGAACTCCAGGCGGGAACGTCTTCCGACGTTGATTAGAGTCTACTTCGGGTCAGCCAGAATCGCAAGCGATAAATTGGGTTGATCGAATTCACGAATTCGCAACACTGAACTCGCTCACGCGTGGGCAGGCAGTCCTTTGAGAGTACACTCTGACCTTAGCTGGGGTTGTCAGTGCTGTCATTAATCTGGCTTGGTTCAGATAATGGATTTTAGAATTGCACAAGGCGTTTTTCATCTCACTCGCAGTCTCAAACAGCAATCCATGTCCCAATTAGTCAGGTGTCACAGCCCACAGTCGCGGACCGAGTGACTCATTATCATCACTTAAATCATAAATATACTCGCAATGCTTCCTTCCTAACCGCGTAACGTATATCAGTCCGTTCAGAGAGTGGTTGGCTAACACTCCATCGCTTACTTTCAGCGGGTATCGGCTCAAATTGTGTTTTCAATTTCGCCCACGTGTGGCGCAGCTTGGTCGACTTGCGTGATGAAACCAAAGCCCACATCCGGATGATGGCACCGACGCTTTCCGAATCAGTTTTCCCAACTGAACTTCACCCCAACCCATACCGTTACGGAGATTTCTCGCGTGAATCGCGAATAGTTGTTGCTCTCGCATGTTGCGATGGCGATACTACCTTTCGCCTCGGATTTGTTGCCCACCGAATCGCCGCTCGATAGCGGTATCTCTGTCGTCCATCTGACACAAACAAATTGGTCTGCCGAGTGTTTGAACCGCGGCGAAGAAACGATCGGGCTCAACCCCCCCACGAAGTTGATGGCGACAATCACTGCACTCGGAATCCCTCACCTGGAGAAAATCATGCTCTCTCGCCTCCTGTTTGCTTCCGCACTTCTGGCTTTGTGCTTCAATGCACAAACATCCGCACAGGACAAAGACAACCCAGCTACCAAGCTTCTCAACCGAGATATCGGTCGACACAAACAGTTCCTCAAGATCGTTGCGAAGGGCGATGCCGATGTGATCTTCATCGGTGACTCAATCACTGAGGGCTGGGAAGGGGCTGGCAAGAAGGTGTGGGCCGAAGACTTCGCCCCATTGAAGGCTGTTAACCTCGGAATCGGTGGCGACCAGACCGGCCACGTCCTCTGGCGCATCACCGAAGGCAAAGAGCTCGAACCGATCAAGCCCAAGGTTGCCGTCATCATGATCGGCACGAATAACGGACATTCTGCCGAACAGGTCGCTGGAGGTATCAAAGCCATTGTCGAGGAACTCCGGAAGCAGAAACCCGAGATGAAGATTCTCCTCCTCGGCATCTTCCCACGTTCGCCGAAGGCAACGGATTCTGTGCGGGACAAGATCAAGACCACGAATGGAATCATCGCTAAACTCGATGACGGGAAAAATGTCTTCTACAAGGACATCGGCGAGAAGTTCCTGGAGAAGGACGGCACGCTGGACAAGAAGATCATGCCCGACTACCTGCACCTCAGCCCCGAGGGTTATGAAATCTGGGGAAATGCAATCAAGGACGATGTGGCGAAGTTGCTCAAGTAGAGGGACGAAGGCAGCCAACATTGTTTTAGGCGAGCCGGGAGCATCAGCGACCGGAGGCTACACAACTCAACTCCGGTTGCTGACGCTCCCGGCTCGCCTAAACACGCTCAGTGCTTATGGTCTTAGGCGAACCGGGAGCGTCAGTGACCGGAGGCTACTCAACTCACCTAATCTGATCTGTTACCCAAGGGATGTTCTGGCGCGAAATCTCAAGTCTGGAAAGGCCACATCTGAGAGAATCAATTCAGTTTCAACTTACTCCGGAGAAGCTCACAAAATACCAAGTCACGTTTTCCGTTGGTCGGCCACTATTAGATGAGATGATGACTTGGCGAGGGTGATCTCAAACAATGGCTACGAAACTCCTCAGCGCGGCGGTCCAACATATTCACAATATGGTTACCGACCCGAGCCAAAGCAAAGACGATGGGCAGTTACTCGCTGCGTTTTTGGCCAACAACGATCAAGTTGCCTTCACAACTATTATCCGGCGACATGGGCCAATGGTATTGGGCATCTGCCAGCGATTTCTGAATGATTATCACGCTGCAGAGGATGCCTTCCAGGCAACATTCATTCTCCTGGCGCAACAGGCAGGATGTATCCGCAAGAAAGAGTCTTTGGCCAGTTGGCTTCACGGGGTCGGTTTTCGTATGGCTCGTGAAACGAAAAGGGCCGCAATACGCCGAAGACGGAACGAGAGGCAATCTGGACGAACGATGCCCTCGGCGGATCCGGCCCACAGAGCAGCCTGGTTGGAAATTCAGACAATCCTGGATGAGGAAATCCAGGCCTTACCGAGCCCATATCGAGAGCCATTCGTCCGTTGCTGTCTTGAACAAATCAGTTGTTCAGAAGTCGCCAGCCAACTTGGACTGGAAGAAGCCACTGTCCGAAAACGCCTCATGCGGGCGCGCAAGAGGCTCCAGTCGCAACTCAACCGACGCGGCGTATCCCTCTCCGCTGTTCTCGCGGGTCTCGCTGTGTTGGGGACCGGTACTCCAACCCTCTTGGCCAGTTCGTTGGTTTGCTCAGTCGCACGACTCGCAGTGCATGCGGCCGAGGGACACTCACTCGCAACAGTTGTTCCGCAGCATATTTTCTCCCTCATCCAAGGAGCAAACAAAGTCATGTTTTTGACCAAAATGAAAATGGCCGCATTCTTGTTTGTAACTCTCGCGACTGTGGGAGGTGCATTTGGTCTCAACGCTCTCCAGATGGCCGGTGCAACATCCCCTCAGCAGAAGAATTCAGGCGTTGATGAAACGCCAACTTTGGTAGGCGTTGATGGCGACTCCATCCTTCTATCTGCGAATACATCTGCGAAGCTAGGCATTCGCGTCGGAGAGGTCAAACAACGCACGGCAGCCAAGCAACGTGTACTCGAACTGGCTGGCTCAACAGCATTGATGCCGAGCAAAATCGCCCGGATCACTGGTGGGTTCGCCCCTTTTGAAGTTATCGAAATCGGCAAGTTCGAGGGCGTGGAGAATGAAGCCCGACAATTGCGTGTGGGAGACAAGGTCGCCAAAGGACAGGTTCTGGCCACGATCACGAGCGCGGAGATTGGAAAGAAGAAAAACGAACTGTTCGATGCAGCAGTGCAACTCAAGCTCGATCAGATGATTCTGGAACGAGCCGGTCAAGCTGCTGGGGCTGTGACCGAAGTTTTCTTGCTCAATGCCAAGCGGAACGCTCTGACAGACCTGAGCGCTGTCACTCGCGCCCAGGACAATCTCAAGACGTGGGGAATTCCCGACGACGAGATCGAGACTGTCCGCAAACAGGCTCGAGAGGTTGCCGAGAACCCCAAGCTCGATACCGAGGAGCAACGCAAGACGCGATTGAAGGAATGGAGCAAGACTGCGTTGCGGTCTCCGATTGATGGCATCATCGTCGAGCGCAATCTCAATACCGGCGAGGTGGTCACGGATGGTAAGACGAATCTGTTCCAGATTGCAAATGTGGACCAACTCCTCATCATCGCCAATGTTCGCGGTGACGATCTTCCCAACCTTGAATCGCTTCAGGCAGCCGAGCGGCGATGGTCGATCAAAGCTGCGGGGGCGAGTAGGCCCATCGAAGGAATGATCGATGAATTCTCTTACCTCGGTAATTCCAAAGAATACGCCGCCATAGCCAAAGGTTACGTCGATAACAAGGATCATCGGGTAAGAGCGGGTCAATACATCACAGCCAGCATTACTCTACCGCTGGCAACCAACGAGATGGTGCTCTCAACCGCGGCATTAGTCGAAGAGAAGGGACAGACCTTCGTTTTTGTACAGACCGATGCAAAGAAGCCTGTTTACGAACAGCGGCGGATCGTCATCGTGCGTCGAGGGTTGGACGTTGTTCATATCCGCATCAAACTCACGCCCGAGGAGGAAAAGCAAGGCTTCCAGACGATCTGGGTGGGAGAACGAGTTGTCACAGCGGGTGCGATCGAGCTGAAAGCAATTTTCGATGATCTGAAGGGACGCTAACCTTTCAGCGGCGTGCAGAATAGAAGAAATGCCCCTGATTCGGTCTGATGTCGTTGACTGCCACCCCCTCGTCCGACGGAGGGAGGGAGCGGAGTTTGATCCGCGCATTGGAGAGACCCCCGCCACCGCGGCACGGACGATACCTTCTTTGATCGCTTGTGCAGCGTCAAATGCGGACTTTGCGAATTGGCCGAACTATCGCATAATCTCACAGTGAGGCAATGCCTTTTTCAGTTCATCAACTCCCGCGACTGTCACCTGCGTTCGGCGAAGGTCAAGCGAGGTGAGGTTTTTGAGTTCCTTCAACT
>DASZJS010000479.1:0-6915 GCA_035947935.1 Gemmata sp.
CCGCCCCGAAGGATCGGGCACAACTCAGTGCAGGGGTAACACAGAGTCACTCCTCGGGAGCAGGAGGCCGCCAGCTTCGCCATCACCCGGTCGTTTATCGGAACGACGAATCGCTTTGCTCCCGGCGTCTGGAAGGCATCCCGGAATTGCGTAAGCAATCGCTCGCGCGTGGCACCCGGCATGGAACCACCCGAATAAGGTAACCCTCCACTAAGTGAAACGTACTGATACTGCGTCGTTAACTGGAGTGGAACGAGGGTAAGTAGACACAGAAAACCTGCTTGCTTCCATCGCCCCGGATTCATCCGTGCCCATCCCAGAGCAACCGTTCCCAGGATGAACGGCTGAGCGTACATTGCCAGTTTGAAAAGTGCAAACGCGTGCGAGGACCGGTAGAGCATAACCGCGACCCCCAGTATCACCAACGACATCACGCCAATGGGCCGTCTCCGCCAGGCCAAGGCTATGCCCGCCGTCAGGCTCAACAGGAGACCAAGGCCACCCAGAACCACCAGACGATGAACCGGCCAGGGGGAGTTCGGACTCACTGAGACCGGTTGAAACACCGTCTCGAATCCCCAGAGACGAGCAAATCCCTCACCATTCAAGTATTGGGGGAAGACCGTCAGGTGGATCGGATTGATAGCTTGTCCGAACGCGATTTGGTTCAAGAGGTAATTGGCGGTTTCAAACAGGAATCCCCCTATTAAAGCCGCCGCGGGGATGGCCGCAATTGCCACAAGAGCGAGTTGTTTGAGGTCGCGTTGACCACGGGCGAACCCGATCGTGACGTGAAGCCCAAAGCCTGCCACCAGAAATGGAAGACTCTCGACGTAATGGAGTACCAGCGATGCGCCCAGAATTCCGCCCAGCACCCCACGTTTCAAGTACCCCACAACGGGAAGCCGTCGCGCAGGCCGGAAGAAAAGCCCGGTGGTGGAGACGAGGAGCGCAAGTCCCCCCACCTGGGCGATCAACTGCTGGACAACCCCATAAGTTGAGAGCGGGGAAATCGCCATCAGTCCACACGAAATGATCGCTACCTTTCGACCCTCCGCGAGGCGGCAGGTGAGGAACCCTGTCGCGCAGATCAGGGCGAGGTGCGACGCGATAATCACCGGCATGAAGATCATGGGAACCGGCATCGAGGCGATTGTCGATGTCATGGCAAGGGACATCTCGCACCCATGCCGGTGCCCGACGCGATCGGAGTACAGGAACCAAGCCCCGTGGGTCAGGTCCTGTCCGGAGAGGTACTCTTCGATTGGAAGAGAGAGAAAGCCATGTTCGCGATATGCCGTGCCGGCAAGGCAGTAATTCGACATGTCTTCGTTGGCATTGGCAATCCAGTCACCCCCCCAGCGAAACATGGGCCAAGCGGTGAGCGGAACCGCAACGAGCAAGATCAGCCCAAACGGCCATGCCTGCCTTAACGGGATGGGTGGGCGGCGAACCAGGAGAACCGCCAATGCCAGGAGCAAAGCAGTGAAGACAATCTCGTGAGCAATCGGCCCTACCGGTGAACCACACCGAAGGCCGATGTGTGCGGCAAGTTCCAGCGTCCCCATTCCGAGCGAGGGGGCAAGAAGTAGGTTGGAGAGTGCGGGGCGGCGCGGAAGGAGGAAACTCGTCAAAGCATAGCCGACAATGCCCCAACAAGCGACGATCCCGAACGTGAGAGCCACGGCAATCATCTCTCCCTCTCCTGTCGTTCAGTCCTGAAACTCGTGGAGCACGTTCTAACCAGACAGGCAGTGACATAACATGGGCTGCCAAGTGTGACAAGCTGAGTACGTGACACGAGGAGGGAACGCTGGAGAAGGGGGGTAAGAGTGCCAGCGGAAAAGGCATGGTTCAAAGTGGGGTAACAGTTGAGGAGACGTTGGCGGAAGGAATTGGAGTGCTACACGATTCGAGCTGTTCCTCGCCAAGATAAGCGAGGCCCAGAACGGGTCTTCTTTTGTCGCTCCCAGACGAACGCTATGCTGCTCGTTTCAGTTGCGACGTATGAACCGCTTGCTCCCAGGCACGGAACTCTGTCATGAACTGCGCCACTGCTTCGTCCGTCTTCGGATGGACGCACATCTGAGGGAAGAACTTCGGGGGCACGGTAACGATGTCGGCTCCAGCCTGGATCGCTTCGTTCACATCCACCAGATGGCGTATGCTACCCACGATGATTTCCGTATCCAGACCGGACACGCGAAGAGACTCTTTCACCTGTCGAACAATCAACCCAGCATCGTATCCAATGTCGCGGATGCGGCCCCAGAACAGGCTGACGTAACGTGCGCCCGCGCGAGCTGCCATCACCGCCTGGTTGTACGACATGCAGCAAGTGCAGTTGACTGGAACGTGTCGCCGGGCCAGTTGTGCGATCACTTTCAATTCGTTCCACCCGATCGGAATCTTGATGTTCAGGTAAGGATAGTCGCCGAATTCGCGGACGAACTCCTCGGCCTGATCGGCCATTTTGGCCGGGTCGGTGGTGTTCACCTCGACGCTCAGCGGAATCTTCGCATCGTACTGGATCAGTGCATCGATCATCGAGCGGATGTGTTCGCTGAAATCGGTGCAGTTGGCACGCGCAATCAGCATTGGATTTGTGGTGACTCCGCTGGGGAAACCGCGTTCCAGGCAGGTCTCCAGTTCCTTCACGTCCGCGGTATCGACGAACAGCTTCACGATCGTTCTCCTCGGAATGGTTCGACCTTCTCGGCAGTTTCAAGAATCCAATCTACAGCCGCAGTAATCTCTGTTGTCCGACGATCCGGTATACAACGCTCGGCCTGGCTGTAGGGAGTTTCGATCAACACCCCTCGACAACCGGCCGATTGAGCCGCCACCACATCGCTCCACCGATCCCCGATCAGAAAACCACTGGGCAGATCGAGGTTCCACTTGTGGGCGGCAGCCAGGAGTAATCCGGGCTTCGGTTTGCGACATTCGCACCCATCGCGTGTATCGTGGTAGCACGCGAACATGTCGAGCAGTGGGAGCTGTTGGGCCAGCTTCTGGTTGATCGCCTCCACCGCGGCTCGCGTTTGTCGTCCCCGGGCGACATCCGGCTGGTTGGTTACCACCACCAGCGCAAACCCCGCCGTTCGCAACCGCTCCATAGCTTCCGGAACCCCCGGCAGCAACTCCAATTCCTCAATGTTCCACGGTGGCCGGGTCGTCCCATCCTCCGGAAACGCTCGATTGAGTACGCCGTCGCGGTCCAGGAAGACCACTGGTCGCTTCCCAGCCACGGAATCTTGTTGGTCCATAGTCCTTGTTTGTTCGTCCTTTGTCCTTCGTGAAACAACGGAGCAACACACTGGTTCGTATTCACGAAGGACGAGGGACAAAGGACGAACAGGATTACGCCACTCGTCGGGTGTCATCGGTAACCGTGGATTCCCACTTGGTCGCGGCGACCTTGATCGCAGGGTGGGTGACGAGCAAGTGCCACACAACAGCCTGGAACGCCTCGGCGTGAGGGGTGACATGGGCTGGATTCACAGTCGGCACAATAACGCAGGCATCCGCAACCTTGGCCGTGTACCCACCATCGCGCCCGACAATTCCACAGACAGTAGCCCCGACCTGTTTTCCATACTGAATGGCACGCACCAGATTCGGGCTTACATTTCGTTCCAGATCGCCGCCACCAACGGACAAAATCAGGAGCCCATCCCGTGCGGCCAAGCGACTTCCACGGAGCCACTCCACAAACACCGTTTCCCAACCTTCATCGTTCGTTCGGGCGGTGAGTTCGGACACGTTGTCCGTCGGCGAATAGGTTTCGATCCCGGCGATCTTCCGGAAGTCGTTGACCGCGTGTGCAGCATTTGCTGCGCTTCCCCCGACACCGAGGATGAACAGTCGTCCGCCGCGTTCGCGAAGCCGAGCCAGCGCGTTCACGACCGCATCGATTGCTGCAATGTCCAACCGGATGAGAATCTCACGGGCTTCTCCAAGAAACTGCTGAGTGAACGACATGAGCGACTCCATTCGGGTGCGAGAAATCTCATTAGGCAGCGCGGCTAAGGAATTCCTCAGCCTCTTGCAAACCAGCGGGCGATCCGATCTCGTAGAAGCGTCTCATCATTTCCACACCAACCATTTCACCCGCGATCGAAAGCTTACTGTAGAGTTCGGCCAGGTCGGATTGCCGATCCGCTGGGATTTGCTCGATCGCCGCGGTCCGCAGCAACGAGAGTCCATAATCGATGTGCGTCATGTCTGGGGTTGTTTCGGTCTTGCTGTATTTCACCAGCAGACCATCGCGGAAGAGGACATTACTTTTGTCGTAACGGTTTTCGTTGCGAAAGACGGTCATGAGACCGAGAGAAGTAGTCGGTAATGCCGCGAACAACTTGCAGTAATCCACATCGAGAAGTGAGTCACCGTACAACACCCAGCAACCATCACAGATCAAGGGGAGAGCGTTTCGCACAGCCCCGCCCGTACCGCGTGGCGTGGGGCCATCGTCGGAGTACCGTACGCGGAGGCCGTAGCCTGAGCCATTCCCAACATGGTTGCGAATCTGGTCGGCAAAGTGCCCGACGCACAAAATCACTTCGCGAATCCCGTGGGAAACGAGTCGTCCCAGTTGGTAATCGATGAAGGGTCGCCCAGCAACGGGAACCAGAGCCGTGGGCACGGTCTTGCTGATACTCCCGAGTCGGGTTGCCTGACCACCAGCCAGGAGCAAAACAGGTGTGGTTGCGAATTCCACGATGATTCTCCGTGCGCTGGGTCAGGCGGCCCGCCGGATCGCGGGTCGCAGGGCCGGCGAGGGCACCCCTCCACTAATTATCCGTGTTCCCTCAAAGTCGAATCGGAACGGAACCTGCTGCAACCCAGCCTCCGTCATCGCATTGCACAAACGGTCGTGTTCCTCGGTGTAGAACATGAGGAACCCACCTCCGCCCGCGCCGATCAACTTCCCCCCAAGCCCTCCGTTCGCCAATCCTCGTTCGTACCACTCATCGATTCGCGCGTTGGACATATTCCCACTGCGTTTTTTCTTCCAACGCCAGTGGACGTTCATCAGTTCCGCGAGGCCGCGAAGGTCGCCGGCCTCCAGAGCATCCTTGCTACGCAGGCCGATATCCTTGATGAAGTGAAGATTCTCGATCATCGTGGGGTTCGCGGCCTTAGTCTTCACATCCTGTTCGCGGAGAACTTCAGATGCTGACCGCGTGTATCCCGTGAAGAACAGCACGAGGTTCCGCTCGAGTCGTCGAAGTGTGTCGGCGGATGCTCGGAGCGGCCAGTATTCAACCTCTCCCGATGGCAGGAACCGGAAACAGGTCACGCCACCAACAGCTGCGATGTATTGGTCTTGCTTGCCAACCGGTTCATTGAGGCGGTCTATTTCGATCTGGCAAGCTTGTTCCGCCACTTCGGCAGCACTTGGATTGCCGTTCCGCAGCGCGTGCAGAGCACGGAGGAGTGCTGTGCAAAAACTGCCTGATGACCCCAGCCCGGTTCCAGCCGGGATGTCGGCCATCGCAGCAATCTCCAGACCCTCCGCGGGAATTCCGACCAACTGCATGGCTTCGCGGACGAGTGGGTGGTGGATCTCCTTGACATCCGTTACGCGCTCGGTTTGCGAGTATTTCAGAATAAGTTCGGGAAGGATGGTACGGTTGACGACAATGTGAACGTGACGATCGATCGCGGCAGCCACTAAAAAGCCAGTGTGTTCCCGATAATAAGAGGGCAGATCGGTCCCACCACCACCGAGCGATATGCGGAGCGGGCTACGAGCGATAATCATGGCAGGTCCGCTTCCGTGCGGGATTGCAATCGCAACGCGATGCGCTGAGGAATTTCATATTTTGGGGCACAACGCACCCCGGCAACTCTTTTGTCGGCATATCCGGAATGTAACTTTGACATTTGGCGGTCAACCATCAATTTCAAGTGTAGTCCAAACTGGGCATCAAGCCGCCCGACGCCAACCAACGGCACACTGAGAGTACACTGCGGATACGATATCGAGTGCCGCCACCGCATCCTCAAGCGTTGCACCTTGCCCTGGACTTCCGACAACCTCGGCAGCAAAATCGCGGAACTCCGCCGACCAGGATGTGTCTTCGCCTGGGTACTCCCAGATGGTGGTTTCCGGCGGACCCATCTGCGGCAACATGCGATAGTAAGCAAGTCGTTCGATGCCGTAACTTCCACCGAGCCCATCGATCTGGAGCTTGCCCGTCCGACCGTAGATTTCGAGACAGAAGAGATTCTTCCACTCGGTGCAACTCGCGTGCAGCCAGCCGACTTGCCCTCCGGGCGTCCGCAGGAACATAAACCCATTGTCCTCCACGGGCATGTCCCAAAAGAATGTCCCAGCGTGACCAATCACCTCGGAGATATCGCCAAGGAACCAACGGGTCAGGTCGATGAGGTGAACGCCTTGGTCAAGCAATTCGCCACCGCCAGCACATGCTGGGTCGGCCCGCCACTCGCGGTCGTACCCAAGCCGACCACCATGCCCATACCGCCCACGCACAAACATGAGCGGTCCAATCGCCTTCGCATCCACCAGCTGCCTCGCTCGTTGAAGCGCGGGGTGAAAGCGGTGGTTGAAGCCGACTCGTACCACAACACCCGCAGCTTTTGCCGCAGCGAGTACGGGGCGTAATTCCTCAGCAGATCGTGCTGCCGGCTTCTCCGCAAGTACGTGTTTGCCGGCCTTTACTGCAGCGAGAGTGACGGGCGATAACGAGTCGTTGGTCGTCGCCACAACGACCGCATCCACATCGCTCCGCGTCACAGCGTCATGCCAATCGGCAGCGGCCGAGCAGCCGGGATAAGTTGCTGCCAATTGCTTGGATCGTTCCGGGATCGCGTCCGCGACCGCAACCAGAGTGTGTCCCACCCCCACAAGCGACTTCGCTCGTTTGTGTCCGATCAACCCGC
>DASZJS010000480.1:0-3767 GCA_035947935.1 Gemmata sp.
TTGATCTTCGGTTCCGTTTTGCCGTCACCTTCATCGACGATCCACTTACCAACGATGAGTTTGCTGATCTCCTCGTCGGTCTGCTTCTTCGGTGGATCCTCACGCGCGCTCACCGATCCTATGATTGTTGATGCGGTGAACAGAATGAAAACTCCGAGAGCCTTGTTACGCATATCTTCCTCCTTTTTCACACTTCGATCACATGCCGGAGCTGCACCAGTGACATCCCATGAAAAGATACGACACCGGTCAAGTGGACTTATTGGACTCGATTGAAGATTCTGGTTCGGATTTTATGGGGGAGAAGTTCGCTCCAGAGTCGTCACCGTGCGTTTCCTGGTCCAAGCCGCTGAATCGTATGCTGAAGTAGTGTTAATCGCAAGAAACTTTCCCGTTGCAAACAGAAATCTGAAATCCGGCTGGTACGGGATGTTCGCAGCGGAATAGGATAATTGTTTGTATTGCGTGTCGGTTCGAGGAATTGGTAATGGCGATTGAGTTCGCTTGCCCTTCGTGCGGGGGCACTCTCCGAGTCGAGGACGATGCCGTTGGGCAGGTCGTCCGATGCGGTGGGTGCATGACCATGCTACGGGTTCCGGATGCGGCCCCCTCCCATCCGTTTCCTGGTGCTCCAGACACTCCATTCCCGGGCGCAGAACCGCTCCCGCCGCCACCCATTCGCGCACCAGTCGCGAAACCAACGGAGGAACGCGTTCCGGATGATGACCGGGTCGAAGAACCACGGCGTCCGCCGCGGCGTCGGCGCGTTCGTCGGGAACCACCTCCACCAACTGGCCGCAGCCCACTGTTCTGGATCATGATCACTTTCGGCGTACTCGGCGTTGGTTCGTGCATCTTCTGCTTTGGGTTGGCAGCCCTCATGCCAAAAGCAAATTGGCACACACACAAATCGCGCGACGGCGGGTTTGAAGTGGACCTGCCCTCAAAACCTCGGGATAACATGCTCCTACGCGGTTTGAAACAAGACCCAAAATTGAAGATCGAGGGAACTCGCGTCCTGGGTTCAGGAGAGGAATACGCCATTCTCTACAAAGACATTGAACCGACCGAGAAGCGTGAGAAGAAGAAGGATAGTGACGATGGCTTACTGGCCAAGGTGGTAAAGGATCTCGAAAGCACTCCGGGAACTCGGAAGATTCAGGAGAATCCCTCGCTCGAAATGTGTGGATTCCCGGCACGCGAAATCCAACTCAGCGTTGCTAGCGGAAGCATGTATGTTGTCCGAGTGATCGTTGCCGATAGCCGGATGTATATCCTTGTCGTTGGAAGCCGAATGAACTTCCCGGAAGAGGAAAACATTCAACAGTTTTTCAATTCGTTCAAGATTACTGACGAGAAGCTTGTCGCAGCGGCAAACGAACGAAACGAACGCATTCGGAAACGACTCCAAAGACAAGAGGAGGAGAAAACGAACGATACAGAACTAGAACGCACGCGAGTAACTGCGGTGGGAATCGATCTCGCGAATGCCCCGTTCCAGGCAATCCTTGCCGAACAAAAACGCAGGTCGGTAGCTGCGCTGGGGAAAGCTCTCGCGGACACCCAGTTCCAGACACTCATTGCTGAACAGACACTCGTTGCCGAACAGAGCCGCATCAGAAAAATCGGGATTGCCATTGGGAAAGCAGTTGCATCCGCAATCGAGAATGAACTGGCCAAGGTCGATGAACCGTGACGGTGGATCGAGCTACTTTTCCGGCGATACAATTTTCAGCCCGATCAGGCAGACGATCATCCCGCACAGGAAAGCGATCCGCCAAAATGTGGCCGGATCCTTGAACCAGATGATTCCGATCAGTGCCGTGCCGAACGCTCCAATTCCGGTCCACACCGCATAAGCGGTTCCGAGTGGAATCTTCTGTGCCGCGAGTGTCACCAGACCAAAGCTGACCACCGAGAGAAGCACAAATGCAATTCCCCAGCCAATTTTGGTCAGCCCCTTCGACAACGCCAGGCAGGTAGTGAAGCCGCACTCGCACAACCCAGCCGCAATCAGGATGAGCCAGTACATCGGTACCTTCCACATTCCACGTTTCTTACTCCGCGCGGTGTGGAAGAAGACGTATTGGTTTTCAGGATGAGTGTTGGTTTTCAGCCTGAAGGGCTGGGACAACAAGCCTCCCGCAGCCGCCAACTGTCGCACCCCTTCAGGGTGCATGTAGTTGTTTGATCGTATTCCCAGGGCGTTGCCCTGGTCTAGGTTGTCCCAGCCCTTCAGGCTGAAAACCAAAAGCCAAACGTCTCATTCCACACCACTCGAAGTATCTCCACACCGCCCTCTCACTCACGCCGGTATCGCTGCCGGTCGGACAGATGGAGTCGCAGGGAGTCGGATCACCTCACTGTCTGGACCAGGAAGTGGGATCGCCTGCTTCAATTCGCCCAGCGTTCCGAGAAGCCCATCAATTGCATCCGTGGGATGGTTCGCGTTGATCTGGATACGGAGGACTCCGGCTCCATGCGGAACTGCCGGGAACACGACCGATTGTACGTAGTAGCCGCGATCGAACAGGAAGCGGCCGGCCCGCAGGGTCGCATCCTCTGCACCCACCAGAACCGACACAATTGGGACGAGCCCTCCAAGAACCGCGAGGCCGAGCTTGGCCGCACCCTCCACTAATCGGCGGACATTGGCATCAAGGGCTGCCCGGAGACGATCGTATTCCGTGGAAGCGATTACATCCAGCGCAGCTGACGCAGCGACCAGATAGGGCGGCGGTACAGGACCGCCAAAAATGAGTGGGCTCGACCGCAGTTTCAGCACATCGATCGCAGCCCTGCTGCCAGCCACGAACCCGCCCAGGCACGAGAGCGCCTTGGAGAGCGAGCCGAGTACCAGCGTGTTATCGTACCCGCCGAGTGCATCCCGGACGGTTCCTCGCCCCTGGACTCCCAGAACTCCCGTCCCATGAGCATCGTCCACGTACAGGAAGCCATCGAGCGCCCGGGCCACCTTCTGGAACTCGACCAGCGGAGGAAGCTGCCCGCTCATACTGTACACGCCATCGACCGCAATCAACGCATGTCGGAATGGGCGCAACTCGCGGAGAATGCGATCCAGTTCTTCCGTGCTGTTGTGGGCGAATTTCGCAGTTCTCACTCCGCGTGCCTTGGCAAGTCGTGTGCCTTCCTCGATCGAGTTGTGAGCAAACTGATCGGCCACAACTACATCGTGCCGAGTCACGAGGCCAGGCAACGCGCCAGTATTCGCCAGGGTAACCGAGGGATAAAGCAAGGCCGCCTCGGTACCCATCCACGCCGCGATCTTCTCCTCGACTTCGATGTTCGGAGCAACGCTCGAAAACGCGCGCGATGTGCCGTTGTGGGTGCCCCACTCGCGCACACCCCGCTCCACGGCCTCTTTCACCCGTGGGTGTTGATCGAGCCCCAGGAAACTATCCGACCCGAAGTTCCGAACCCAGCGTCCGTGAACGCGGATCGTGCGATCCGGTCCAACACCTTCAACCGTCATATCCTTCATCAAAAGGTCCGGGAAATCATCGAACAACCGCCGAAAAAACCGGGTCATCCCGGTTTTGGCGAGGGAATCGATCAGGCGGTCGAGTGGGGTGTTCATATGGTGACCCTCGCGTCCCGGGGCAGTGACCCTGCATATATCGGCCCCGCAAGACAGGAAGTTTGCACCGGACGAACATGTCCGGCAACAACTGCCCATCTAGTACAGACACGGAGGTTTTCAGTTGGCTTGCGCTGATAATCTGGGCAGATTACGCCGTCTGCACCGG
>DASZJS010000481.1:0-14414 GCA_035947935.1 Gemmata sp.
TTGGTACTGTTGTTTTTCCGCCGGTGAGAGAACCGTAGCGATTTCTTTCTCCATATCCTGCTGTGACAAATCCTTGTTTTTCACGAATGTGAATTTCATCAGCACGGTTTCAGGGATTTTTTCAGCTCGTAAATTTGTTAATACTAGGTCCGTGATCATGAATCTTGCAGAAGGAAGGCTTGTAGGTTGTGATGTCGTCTCACTTGGTGCTTTACTGAAAGTAGAAGCGAGTTTGTCGGGTTGTTTGGCATAGTACAAGATATAGCTTTGGTACTGTTGTTTTTCCGCCGGTGAGAGAACCGTAGCGATTTCTTTCTCCATATCTTGCTGTGACAAATCCTTGTTTTTCACGAATATGAACTTCCCCAGCACAGTTTCGGGCACTTTTGCAGTTCGCAAATCAGTTAATACCAGATCCGTGATCATGAATCGCGCAGAGGGAAGGCTTGCAGGTTGAGAAGTTGTCTCGATTGATTTACTGGCAGGGGCCGCGGGTTTGTCGGGTTGTTTGGCATAGTACAAGATGTAGTTTTGGTATTGTTGCTTTTCTTCCGCAGTGAGAGCCGTAGCGATTTCTTTTTCCATGCCTTCTTGTGAAAGCTCTTTGTTTTTCGCGGGGGTTAATTTCGTCAGGACTATTTCGGGGATTGTTGCAGTTCGCAAATCAGTTAATACCAGATCCGTGATCATGAATCGTGCAGGTTGTTTTTCGGCGGGTGGTTGGAGTGGCGCTGACACACTCGGTACAATATTCGATGGTGCGGGTGTGAGTGGTTGCTGGATTCCCGGTAAAGGAATTACAGGTTGTGATACCGCCTCGATTGGTTTACTGGCAGGGGCCGCGGGTTTGTCGGGTTGTTTGGCATAGTACAAGATGTAGGATTGGTACTGTTGTTTTTCAGCCGGTGTGAGAGCCGTAGCGATTTCTTTCTCCATATCTTGTTGCGACAATTCCTTATTTTTCACGAATGTGAATTTCATCAGCACGGTTTCAGGGACTTTTGCAGCTCGCAAATCAGTTAATACCAAGTCCGTGATCATGAATTGTGCGGGGGGTTGGAGCGGTGCGAGTCCAGGTTGTGGGGTGGTTAATTGTGTGCTGTTCGGGATTGGTGGCACCGCGGCTGGCGGGATGTTGTTGCCAGTCGATCCGGTTGGCTCTTTGGAGTTGTTGGTGAGTGGTTGAGTGGGTGTCTCGGTGGATTTGGAATCATCGGTTGCCGGCCACATCAGGCGAACGCCCGCAATACCCGCGATGAGACTGAACAGGGCGCTGGCAACGATTGCCACCTTCTTTTTGTTTCCCACATGATGACCGAGCCCCCCGGATGAGGGAGTGAGTGCCCCCGGAGCAGGTTTTGCTGCATCTGGCGTTGGAGATAGCTTGGTAGCCGATTCGGTCTTTCCCACCGACTCGGGCTTGTCGGGAGTCTTTAACGGTATGGTTGTGGCTGGTTTCGGTGCTGTTGCCAGCTTCGCAGCAGTTTCGGGAGCAATGGATTCGGTCATCAGTGACCTCTGAAAGTTGGGCGAAGCTCTCATCATCGTCCTGGATGTGAGAAGAGGGTCGGTTCGCCACCGTATTCGGAACCATCAATTACTTTGGCAGGAAAGTAGCAGGCACACGGAGTGTGCCTGCTACTTGCTTTCTTTCCGCATGGCGACCCGCAACTTGGCGCTTCGGGCTCGCGGATTCCGGGCGACTTCCTCATCGTTGGCCGCAACCGGCTTCTTTGTCAGGGGTTCCCAAACATTGGCAGTCCGGAACGCCTGTTTGACCCGCCTGTCTTCCAGCGAGTGAAAACCGATGATTCCCGCTCGTCCGCCCGGTTTCACGATTCGCGGCAGTGCCGCGAGCAATCGGTCGAGCGCTCCGAGTTCATCGTTCACGGCAATTCGCAGTGCCTGGAACACCCGGGTTGCGGGGTCCATTCCGCCAAAGCGAGGGACGCAACTTCGCACAAGATCAGCCAGCTCTGCCGTGGTTGCCAGTGGCTGTGTCTTCCGTTGCTCGACGATCTTGCGGGCGATGCGTCGGCTATAGCGCTCCTCACCATATTCCCAGAATACATCCGCAAGCGAGGCCTCACTGAGTCGATTCACCAGGTCGGCCGCGGTTTCGCCGCAGGTTGGATCGAGTCGCATATCAAGCGGCCCATCGTCCCGGAAGCTGAATCCTCGACTGGCCTGTTCCAGTTGATCCGAGCAGAACCCGAGGTCTGCCAGAACGCCATCGACGGCAACAATTCCGAGATTCGACAGGACATCGGCCAACTGATCGAAGTTCGCATGAACCAGGGCGATTGGAAGTCCGCTCACCCGCGATCGTGCGAGGTCGAGCATATTCGGATCCTGGTCGAGTCCGATCAGACGACCCGTATCGCCCAGTTTTTCTCCAATGAGTCGGGTGTGCCCTCCTGCTCCGACCGTGCAATCGACCCAGGTTTCTCCAGGCATGGGATTGAGGAGTCGGAGAGTTTCCGCCGACAACACCGCGCGATGCCTGGGCTCACGTTCGGGGGACATACGGTATTCCGGGAAGGGGGTCAAGGCGAAGGAATCACTCGGTTTCGAGGAGCATGTGTCCAAACGGTGCCTCGGGTGAGTAATGGCCAGTGAACGTCACGCGAAACAAGTCAAAGAAGTTGTTCAGGCCAAGCAAAAGTGGTGTGCCTGGAGGCATGGACTCGGAGAAGAGGCAATAAAGCTGAAACACTCGATTGGGTAATTGGGGGAACTTCACGCGGAGTTCGCCATCGTGGACAAGCGTTGGACTTGAACTCGAAGCAGTCGTCATCGATAACCGCGAGGTCGGAAGTGGAAATTCGATCCCAGTCGTGCGCGCCAACGTCGCGCTCATCATGGTGTAACTTGCTCCGCTGTCCACGATGCAGGCTTTGAATGCGACAAATTCTCCCGACCGCGTCATCACCAGTGGGGCGATTGCAGCACGAATAATGCTACGGATTGGTCCTGTGGGGTCCGGATCATGGATCGTTTGTTTGAGTGGAATGCGAAATCCATGTACTGGCGTACTCACTGGCGTTATCCAAAGGAAACGGGGTATCGACGGTGATCGTGCGAGATATACGGCCGAGGAAAGTTTCGAGAACGCTCCGCATATGTTCCAGTCCCACCGCCAGAACGATAACTCCGTTATCGTCCTCGATGTAAGCGATGTTCTGTCCGCCGTGGTGGAACGAAAGCAACTCCTGCCGAAGTTGCAGCGGTTCCACCTCGGGAGCGAGTGGCTGTCCGTTGCCGCGAGCGTTGGCGTATTGCAGACATAATGCTACCCGTCTTTGAACTTCAGGCGTGACGGTGAGATAATCTTCGGGTCGGATGTCGTCGGCCAGGATTCGTCGGGCACGAGCGAGGAACGCCGGCTCGCTTTCGGCCGGCGTCGATGGGTTTGTTCCGGGAGAGGCTGTTTCCGATGTCAGGGTGTTCGCGTCGTCCATTGTGATTTTCTCCCCATTGGTGCGTCACCGTAATCCAGTATACCGCCTCCTTACCACCCGCCATCTTCCAGAATCTTTGGGTCGCGACCAATCTTGTTGCGTTTCAGGAGAGCGTCTGTCGTGGCGAGTTTATACAAGTCGCCCAGCGTGGGATAATTGAAGCAGGTGTCCATGAACAGGTCGGCACCGCCGCCGACCATGAGCGCCATCAATCCGATGTGGACGATCTCCGTTGCCAGTTCCCCAATGACGTGGACCCCCAGTAATTTCATGTCATCGAGCTTAAAAACCAGCTTCAGGAACCCACCCTTGTCCCCGATGATCTGCCCCCGCGGATTGTGGGAGTAATCGCCGCGACCGATCACCACTTCGATTCCCTTTTCCCGCGCCTGTTGCTCGGTGAGGCCAGCCGTACTTACCTCCGGAATGGTGTAGATTCCCGTGGGAAGGATGGGTGAGATCTTTTTCTTGAGATCGGACCCAACCGCATGACACGCCGCAACACGTCCTTGCTCGGCACTCGTGGATGCCAGCGCGGGGAATCCGATCACGTCTCCGACAGCATAAATGTGGGGTGTGGTGGTGCGGAAATGTTCATCCACGGGAACGAGTCCGCGGCTCGTGAGCCCGATCCCCGCTGCCGCCGGGTTCAGTTCGGCGGTGGGGCTGGTTCGCCCCGCGCAGACCAGCAGGTGATCGACCGGAAGTACATTGCCGGAAGAGAGGGTTAATTCAATTTCCCCGACCTTCGGTGCCGTACACTTCACGACATTCTCTTTCCAATGGAACACAACTCCTTGCGCTTCCATTGCCGCGTTCAAAGCTTTTGAGAGGTCCGAATCGAGAAAGGGCAGGAGGGCATCCCGGCCATCGATCAAATGAACGCGCGTACCGAGCGCTGCGAACATACAAGCATATTCGCTCCCAATTACTCCAGCGCCAATCACGGCCAGCGACCGCGGCATCGCAGTGATGAATAAGAGTTCGTCGGAATCGTGGATTCGGTTGTGTTCAAACGGGAACTGACATGGTCGGCTTGGGGCCGAGCCGATGGCGATCATGATCTTGTCGGCCGACAGGAGGGAGCAACCGCCGGGTGGGGTGGGATGGATCACTTTGATCGTATGCGCATCCACGAAACTCCCAGTTCCCTGGATCACGGTTACTCCAAAGCGATCGAGCAACTTGCGTGACTGGGCAGCCTCAACCGTTCGCACCTGACGCTCGTGTTTGAGAAAATCATCGACGGTTGCTTCGCGCCGGAGCGAGAGATCGACTCCATACAAGGCCCGGGCTTTGATCCCGGAGAGAGCCAGTGCCGTTTCCCGGAGCGTCTTGCTGGGGATGGTCCCAGTGTTGATCGCGGCACCGCCCACGGCTGGGTTTTTCTCGATCGCTGCAACTTTCTTCCCGAGCAGGGCTGCGGTATTGGCCGCAGCGCAGCCAGCCGGCCCAGCGCCGATCACGACGAGATCAAATTTCCGTGCATCGGCCATTGCCGGACTCCGAGTGTGTGGAGGGGATGGTAACACCATCCACAGTTCGGTCGCTGGCGTCAAGATGCTGGAGAATCCGGGGCGCGAAGTGTTATCGTTACCGAGCCGTAGGCAGAGATTGCAGTTGGGTTGCCGTTAAACTCGATTGTGAGGTCGGAAATGACTCCCGCGAGGCCGAGTAACAGAGGCGTTGTTTCTGGCCAGTTGGGGTAGAAGACAATTGGCGGCGATTTATTCCCAAAGATGAGAGCAATCCTCGATCATTACGGCTGGATACTCCGTCCTTGTCAAAGCTTGCTTGTCGGGAGGAAGGCTTTCCAGGACGCGATCAATCTCATCTGCACCGAGCGCCAACACGATCACCCCCTCGGACGTGTGGCGACTCAAGACAATGTTGCCCGCGTGATGTGTCTGAAGTGCAAGGTCCGAGATCATCCTCTGGCGATACTCTGGGAGCATCGTGACACCGCCCCGGGCTTCCCCATCGGCTACGAATGCGATGATGTCGTTTGCAACGGGAAGGTAGTCTTCCTTGCGGATGTCGCCCGAAAGGATGCGGACGGCGCGCTGGACTGGCGTTTCGGTTTCGGGCTGCTTTGAGAACGGATCGCCAGGCGGTTGGCCGTTTGAGGTTGGTTTTGTATGCGTTGGTAGGGTTGATTCGTTCGCCATTGTTCCACCTCTCTTGTCGTTATCTTACTCCATTGCCGTTGCGGTTTCTCTTCGTTTCTCGCCCGACCGTGCGTATGATAACTGTGAAGAATTTGTGTGTTTGTGGGTTGGCCCTCCGCCACGGTAAAAACAAGGAGCCGCATCATGCCGGCCATTCTCGACGACATCTCTACCGAAATCCTCGACCTCAAGAAGCGAATCGGGGCCACCATTCTGGCCCACTACTACCAGGAAGGCGAGATTCAGGCTCTTGCCGACATCACGGGCGATAGCCTGAAGCTGGCTCGGGAAGCAACCAAGGTCGATTCCCCCGTCATCGTCTTCTGCGGCGTTCTTTTCATGGCCGAAACGGCCAAGATGCTCAACCCTGCCAAGAAAGTGCTTCTTCCGGATTTGCAGGCGGGCTGTAGCCTTGTGGATGCGTGCCCGGCCGACAAGCTTGCCCGCTATCAGGAGAAAATGCGGCTGAACGGGCACAAGTTTCAGACGGTATGCTACATCAACAGTTCGGCCAGGGTGAAGGCTCTGTCGGACTGGGTGGTCACGTCCGGGAACGCGGTCGAAGTAGTGCGGGATCGCGTGCCACCGGGATACGAAATACTCTTTGTGCCCGACAAGCATCTCGGCCGGTATTTACAGGAGGTGACTGGTCGGGAAATGATCCTGTGGGATGGGGGGTGCATGGTCCACGAAATTTTCAGCATCCAAGATTTGCTCAAGATGAAGAAGCAGCATCCCAAAGCCAGGACAATCGCTCACCCGGAATGCCCGGCCAACATCCTCGAACATGCGGATTTCGTGGGCGGCACCGAGGCGATGATTAAGCACGTTGCGAACTACAAGGAGCCAACCGAATTCCTGGTGGCAACTGAAGCCAACATGATGTGGGAGTTGCAGCGGAGGTATCCACAGCATACGTACCTGGGCGTACCCGGGGTTACTTGCTCGTGCAACAAGTGTCCGCACATGGCTCGAAACACGCTGGAGAAGGTACGCGACTGCATGAAGAGCGGCGATCCCGAGATCATCTGGCAGCCTGAGTTCGACAGGGCGAAGGAGGTTCTCACGCGAAGCCTCCTGAACCCACCAGTCACAACGGCTGTCCACCCCCAGGGAGACTGAAATGACAACCAAAGCGAGCAAACCTCGACCTTCCAAGAAGTCTGAATCAAACGGTAAGCCGCCCGTATCAGGAGGCGAAATCCTGACTTTGGCCGAGGCTGCGCAATTTCTGAGAGTTTCGGAGGATGGGCTCAAGGCGGATGCAGTGGGCGGCAAGGTGCCAGGCCGTGTCGTTGCCGGGGAATGGCGATTTAATCGAGCTGCGTTATTGTGCTGGCTAGGTCACTTTGAGACAAAATCGTTCCCGAGTGGACCCGAACCAACGCCCAAATCTTCCAAGGAGCGAATACTTGCCTTATCTGGTGTATGGAAAGATGATCCGACTGTAGATGCGATGGTCGAGGAGATTTATCGGCAACGGAAAGCGAACCCGGTCGGGGGGGCATGACAGACGATGTTCATCCTCGATACCAACATCCTGAGTGATTTCTTCAAAGGTCATGAGCGAATCCGAACACGTATTACTGCCGCCCCGGTGGAGCGGCCAGTTGTCACAACGGTGATTTCGTGGTTTGAAATCACCTCAGGAAGATTTCAATCACTCCTCAAAGCAGCCAATCGCGAAGAATTGCTTGTCGCGGCCGAGCGGATCGCTACCAGCGAACGCGAACTAGCGGATTTTACCCTCCTGCCAATCACCGATCTGATTGCCGATCACTTTGAACAGCTATTGACGAACAAGAAACTCAAGAAAATCGGTCGGCCTGACTTATTGATTGCGTGCATCACGCTCGCAAATAGAGCAACGCTGGTGACGCGAAACACCAGGGATTTCATCGCGATTCCCGCTCTGAAACTCGAAAACTGGGCCGATTAATCCTGGAAGGACTCCCATGCCGCCACTCGTACCCAACCGCTTCCTCATTCGCGTTGCTCACCCGTGCCCTTACATCAAGGATGCACCACGCGATGTCGATGATGCCGATCACCTGATCGATCTCCCCGAATCTGCTCGTCTCCAGAACTTTGCGGACCTCGATGAACTGAAGAACTTTGCCGATGTCCGGCTCGGGTGGAACGACTTCGGGCTTGCCGTTCAGGTGGAAGTGAAAGGCAAGGAGCAACTCCCGGCGGGGGATTCGGACAAGCCAAAGTCTTCCGATGGGCTATCGCTCTGGATCGATACGCGCGATGCACGCGCGAGCCACAGGGCCAGTCGATTCTGTCACCACTTCCTGTTTTTGGCCGCTGGGGGTGGGGCGGATAAGGATGAACCGTTCGTTGCCCAGGTGAAGATCAACCGGGCGCAGCAGGATGCTCCCCTCGCCAATCTCGCGGATGTGCCGTTTCGCGCTCATCGCACGAAAAGTGGCTATCGGCTTGAAGCGTTTCTCACTGCCGCGGTCCTGTCGGGATTTGATCCCGAACAGCATCCCCGCCTTGGAGTGTATTACGCCGTTCGGGATCAGGAACTTGGCGATCAGTTCCTGAGCGTGAATTGGGAATTCCCGTTTGCCGATGACCCATCCCTCTGGGCAGTATTGGAACTGGTGAAGCTCCCAAAACAGAAAACAGAAAACTGAGAACTGAAAACGCATCCTCGAACACTGATTTTTCTAATTCACAATCAACAATCAACATCATCAGAAATCCTCTGGAATCCTCGACGCGCCAGTCGGCGGTCGTGGATATACCGGGTGAGATGCGTTCTTTTCTCCAACTGCCGGGGCTCCTGGCATGTCAACCGCGAAGCTCTCTGGCCTGATGGGTCACCTTGGCCACGGTGACACAAATGGCTTGAAATCAGCTGCTGATGGCGAGTTACTCACTCTCTTTGCCGCCACCCGCGACGAAGAAGCGTTCACCGAACTGGTCCGCCGACATAGCGGATTGGTATTCGGCGTCTGCCGAAGGGTGACTGGCAACCACCATCTCGCGGAAGATGCGTTCCAGGCCGTATTCGTGGTTCTTGCCACGAAAGCCGGAGCGGTGCGTCCACAATCTGCCGTTGCCGCATGGCTTCATGGGGTTGCCTGGCGAACTGCAATGAGGGCTCGCACCATGGCCAACCGACGCCAACGCCGCGAGGCTCTTGTGGCAGCCCGTCCCGAGCCGACTTTGTCCTCTACCGACGAAGTGCCCGATGCCGTGGCAATTCTCGATGAGGAAATTGCCCACTTGCCCGAACACTACCGCTTGCCGCTGGTGTTGTGCGAACTGGAAGGGCAGGACCGCAAGGAAGTGGCTGGGAAATTGAGGATACCGGAAGGAACACTCTCCAGCCGTTTGGCTGCTGCCCGCAAGCGGCTTGCCGATCGGTTGCGTCAACGCGGGATCGCGCTTTCAACTGCCGCTGTGACCGCAGCGATTGCTCAAGCCGCATCCGCCCGCTCACCGGCTGCTCTGGCAGCAAAGGCAGCACTGGCCGCAACCCGCGAAACCATCCCGGCCCCTGTGGCCGCGCTTTCATACGGAGTGTTGCGAATCATGTTCCTCGACAAGCTCAAAATCACGATCCCACTAGCGATGATGGCTGGCGGGCTCCTCGCCTGTGCAGCCCTTGCGGCCGTCCCACCGACGAGCCAACCCATCAAACCCCAAAGTCTCACGACCCCTACCATCCTCATCGCAGCGAAGTCTCTCGACCCCGTCCCGGCGAAGGTCGAACCGAAGCCTCTTCCGAAGGGGCCTAACAAACTGCTGATCTACCGGGCCGGGCACCTGGCGATGATCGATCCGGATGGAAAGAACGAGATAAAGGTGGGTGAAGGTGGGGAAAAGTTCCGCTCTGGACCTGATCCCCGCTTGTCCCCCGACGGCAAGAAGCTGGCAGTCCTGGTTCTGACGGGAATGCCTCAACCAGATGGCAGCCCCCCGCAGCGCAAACTTTATGTCCGTGAACTGAACGAAAAGGAGCCGGGCACAGATCTGGATATCACTACTCTGTTATTCGTCTGGTCGCCGGACGGCACCAAAATCGCCACGACAGACGTTGTCAATGATCCTGTCAAGAAGCAAATCGCGGTTCATTATCTGGTGGATGTGAGGACGAAAGAAAGGAAAAGTCTGAAGCTACCGGACGATCATGTCATCACAGACTGGTCGCGAGATGGGAAATACTTTGTGACAACTTCGATAACTCAGAAGGACGACAAGCGGAAATTACACATTCATTTGATGAATATGGATGGGACCGAACACAAGGTTCTGACCGATGAGCAGGATAACGCACAGATGGGACGGATATCACCAGATGGGACACGAGTTCTTTATTGCAAGGGGACGGATACTCCGACACCAGCCAATCCACAAGAACTCGGTGTTCTTGACATTGCCACAGGGAAAAAAATTGCGGTGAGTGATTTGCCGCAGAACGGCGACATTCAGGGGTATTGCTGGTCGCCAGATGGGAAGCAAATTGCGTACACATGGCGGGAAAAGCACGAGGGGAAACCAGAGGACTTGATTAACAAAGAGACCGAGTCCCACCTGGTAATCTGTGATCCGGATGGCAAAAACCAGAAGACGATTGCATCCGAAAAAGGCCAGGGTCAATGGATCGTTACCATCGGACAAGTCGATTGGCGGTAACGCATTTCCACCCCCTTCAAACTCGCCAGCCGGAAAGAAATTCCGGCGGCGTTATTTTTTACCCGACGCGCGCGAGTGCTTCTCGACAAGATAGAGAGCGAACCACGATGGTTCGCTCGCGGAGGTCCAAATGCCCTATCCTGCCTTATCTGCTGCCCTGGCCCGTGCCTCACGGTCAGTCCACCCATCTCCTGAATCCGAAGCAACCGATGGCGGATTGCTCACGCGATTCATCCAGACCAAGGATGAAACGGCTTTCGCGGAACTGGTCCGGCGGCTTGGGCCGATGGTTCTCGGAGTCTGTCGCCGGATCACAGGCGATAGTCATTTGGCCGAGGATGCCTTTCAGGCAGCGTTCATCGTCCTTGCCCAGCGCGCAAACGATGTCCGCCCACGAGAAGAATTGCGGGGGTGGCTCTATGGCGTCGCTGTTCGCACGGCCAAGAGGGCTCGCGCTGTGTCAATCCATCATCGTGCCCACGAAATCGCTGTCCCAGCTCTCCCGGATCGCCCGGTTGAGCTGGCAGAATCGCCGGACACCGATGCCATTCGGGTTCTCGATGAAGAGGTTGGCGCACTTCCAGAACTCTTACGGATTGCAGTTGTGCTGTGCGAGCTGGAAGGGCAAAGCCGCAAGGAAGTGGCTGGGAAATTGAGGATACCGGAGGGAACACTCTCCAGTCGTTTGGCGGCAGCCCGCAAGCGGCTCGCCGAGCGGCTGCATCAACGCGGGATCATTCTCTCCGCTGCCGGTTTGAGCGCAGCTCTCGCTCAACTTGCATCGGCTCAGCCATCGGGTGCTCTGGTTGCCAGGGCAGCAATTGCCGCTATCCGCGAAACCATCCCGGCCCATGTGGCCGCGCTTTCACAGGGAGTGTTGCGAATCATGTTCCTCGATAAACTCAGGACGTCGATCCCACTTGCTCTCGTTGTTGCCGGGCTCCTGACATGCGGTGCGGTAGCGGTTGCACTGTCGCAACCCCCGGCAATTCCACCCCGCGCTCAGATAGCCAAGTCCCTCCTCTTCATCGCAACCCCCACCGACCCGCCTTCGGCCAAGGTTGAACCGAAGCCTCTACCCAAGGGACCGAACAAGCTGCTGCTCTACCGGACTGGCTACCTCACCATGATGGACCCGGACGGCAAGAACGAGAAAAAGGTGTCCGAGGATCGGGGCAAATTTCACTTCGCATATGGCCAATTGTCGCCCGATGGGAAGATGTTGGCGACCCTGACCCTGACCCAAGCCGAAAACCGCGACCCTAAACTCACACTCCACGTTCGCGAATTGGATGACAAGGACCCGGGTACGGATCTGGGAATCACCTGTCGTTATTTCACCTGGTCTCCGGACGGCAGCCAAATCGCCGCAACAGATGTTGTCGTTGAGCCAAACCTGAAATTCGTCCATCACCTGGTGGATGTGAAAACAAAAGAAAAGAAAAAGTTGAAGCTGCCGCGCAACCACCTCATCACGGACTGGACACGAGATGGGAAATACTTCCTGACAACAGCGGTAACTGAGAAAGATGGCAAACGTAGCACGCGCATTCACCTGATGAACATGGATGGGACAGAACACAAGGTTCTGACCAATGAAAAGGAGGGCTCCGCAGGAGGACGGATATCGCCGGACGGAACGCGGGTACTTTGTGCTTACCAGCCGACTCCAGCACCCAGTTCAATGGAACTCTGTGTTCTTGTCGTAGATACCGGGAAAACAATTTCCGTGAGAGATTTCCCACCCATTGAAAACGGCGCTCTCATGGGTTTTTGCTGGTCGCCCGATGGGAAACGAATTGCCTACGCCTGGAAAGAAAAGCAAGATGGCAAACCGGCTGATTTGACCAGCAAAGAGACAGAATCCCACCTTACGATCTGTGACCCTGATGGCAAAAACCCGAAGATCATTGTCTCGGAAAAGGCTGAGAGTCCGTGGATCATTTCCATCGGACAAGTCGATTGGCGATAACGACGTTCGGCACGACTCAAATCCACGCCAGCCGGGTTTTCCCGGCTGGCGTTATTTTTTTCGCGACGCGCGGGGGTAGTTGATCCCAAGATGGATAGCGAACCACGGTGGTTCGCTTGCGGAGGTCACGATGCCCCACCCGGTCTTGTCCGCTGCCGTTGCCCGCGCCTCACGAGCCATCACTCAGCCTTCCGAGTCGGAAACGACTGATGGTCGATTGCTCGAACAGTTCATCCAGGCCAAGGACGAACTCGCGTTCGCGGAACTGGTTCGTCGGCTCGGTCCGATGGTTCTCGGTGTCTGCCGTCGAATCATTGGCAATATTCACTTGGCCGAGGATGCATTCCAGGCCGCGTTCATCGTTCTCGCCCGACGAGCTAACGACGTTCGCCCTCGCGAAGGGGTTCGTGGGTGGCTCTATGGAGTCGCTGTCCGCACTGCCCGGGAGGCTCGTGCCGTGTCCGCCCGTCGCCGCACCCGTGAGGTTACAGTCCCAGCCGTGCCGGATCGCCCTGGCGAGCCTGAAGAACTGCCGGACGTTGATGTCATCCGAATTCTCGATGAGGAGGTCGGCACATTACCCGACCACCTGCGGGTTACGGTCGTCCTGTGCGAACTCGAAGGGCTGAGCCGCAAGGTCGTGGCCGAACGACTCAAGATCGCGGAAGGGACGTTATCCAGCCGCCTGGCGAAAGCCAGGAAAGTGCTGGCCGAACGACTCCTTCGACGGGGCGTTGTCCTGCCGACGGCGGGACTGGCAACTCTCGGGCTGGCATCGGCAGTTGTTCCGGCACGGCTCACGGCACAAACCTCCGCGCTCGCTTTCACCACCGGGCCGCTTCCACCGTTGGTCGCCGCCCTCTCGAATGGAGTGATCCGTACCGTGTTCCTTCACAAATTGAAAGCAACCGTCGCAGGTGTGATCTTGCTAGTCGCGGCGTTGGCCGCGACGAGGAGCATCCTTCCCGAGGTATCCGCGGAGGAACCCCGAAAGACCCCACCCGCGTTGATCCGGATCGAAGAGAAACCCCAGGACGGGAAGAAAACTCAACCGCCTACAAAACCAGCCGGTGCCGGCACCCTGATCCTTGCCCGCAGAGGTGGCGATTACTGGGTTCTCACACCGGATGGGAAGAAACTCCCCGACATCACTCTTCCCGACGGGACGGAGACAGGAGCCCGAGCTGCCCTCTCACCCGATGGAACACGGGCTGCGGTTATTGTGATGGATAAACAGGACCTGAGGCCACCTACAGCAGAGAACGTCGAGAAACCTTGGCCGTTCAAGGTGAGAATCCAAAATTTGGATAAACCCGCCGATGGAAAAGAATGGGAAATGCCTTCGCTCGAACTGAAGGTGTGTTGGATGGCGGATGGGAAGCGGTTGGTCGTGGCCAAGGTCACCAGTCACTCCCCTCGAACATTCGAGAGCGTCTTACTGGACCCCGCCACGGGCAAGACAGAAAAACTAGACCTGCCGCCGGACATACGAGTTCTCGACTGCGGACGGGATGGAAAGACGTTCCTGGTCGAAACATTTGAACCGAAAACCAAGACCGACTCGCTCGGCCTGGCCGTGAAGGGTGAAGAGAAAATCCGCGAACTCGTCAAAATAAAAGGACAGCCGATGCTCGATGCCAGGCTTTCCCCGGACGGAAAGAAAGTTCTGTACATGGATCTCGACCCCGAGCGAAAGGACTTCCACAAGTGGGGAATCAGCCAGCGTCCCTATCTCCTGGATGTGGCGACGAAGAAACGAGAACCCCTCGCGGATTTCCCCGATAATGGCCAGGCGTGCGGCGTTGCCTGGTCGCCGGATGGCAAGCGAATCGCCTATACCTGGAAACAATTGCACGAGGACGTATTCAAGAAAGACACCATTGACGTAAACGATGCCCAACTGGAGACGGAGGCGTTCCTGATAGTTGCGGATGCGGACGGGAAGAATGCAAAGACCATCGCCACGGATAAAGCATCCAACGCAATCAACATGATCCTTGGAACGATCGACTGGCGGTAATTTTGACACGGTTCAAAGTGGGATAACAATTGGCGAGTTGTGAGCGGAGGTTATTGGAGTTTTGTAGCCTCCGGTCGCTGACGCTCCCGGCTCGCCTAAGACCTTTGGTAATGAGTGTTTTAGGCGAGCCGGGAGCGTCA
>DASZJS010000482.1:0-3071 GCA_035947935.1 Gemmata sp.
GGGGGTTGGGGGGTGAGGGCTCATGGTCTATCAAGCGACTCCACAAACTCATCATGACTTCGGCCACCTATATGCAATCGAGCCTCGACCGTCCTGAAGCTCTTACGGCTGATCCCGAGAATCGTTTGCTCTGGAAGCAGAATCGCCGCCGACTGGAGTTTGAACCGCTTCACGATGCGGTTCTTGCTGTCTCTGGGCAACTCGACCTCAAGGTTGGTGGGCCGCCTAGTCGTCTGTTCGGGGGTAACCATCGACGGGCGGTGTATGGCTACGTGGA
This sequence comes from Gemmata sp., assembly GCA_035947935.1. GTDB lineage: Bacteria > Planctomycetota > Planctomycetia > Gemmatales > Gemmataceae > Gemmata. The sequence continues at coordinate 278 of DASZJS010000482.1, forward strand.
CCGCCTGGAGTTCCCAAGCCTGTTGACGACATTCGATGTGCCGAACCCGGCCGGCAGCATTCCACAACGGACGAGTACGACGGTTGCTCCCCAGGCGTTGTTTCTGATGAACGGACCATTTGCTCGTGATGCAGCCAAGAAACTCGTCGCATTGCCCGCAATTCAAAAGCTGACCGATCCCGGTGAGCGACTGGATTTGATCTACTTGACCATCTACGGCCGCAAGCCTGGAGCAGACGAACGGAAACTGGCGTTGGCGTTCGTGGCAAAGGGACCGGATCGGTGGATCGACCTTGCGCATGGGCTCATGATGACGAATGAGTTCGCGTTCATTGACTGACAGGAACCCTTGGCGAATTACAATGTCCCGCGTCCGAACTGATGGCTTCTATCGTTCTGGGCCAGTCGATTGGGAAGACTGGCACGCCGGTGTTCACATGCAGGAGATTCACTACCACTTCTGGCGCTTTTATCTGAATGGAAACTGGGTGTGCTGCCATCGTTATGCCCCCGACTTTGCCTTCTGGGCGTTCACCGAATCTCTGTTGCCCGATGCCATCGAGAAAGGGAAACGCGATGGGACACCCCTGATCGAAGGTGGTCTACAGTTGTTCATCGCTGGGACATATCTTGTCGAAGGGCATTTTCTCACAACGCGGTCTGAGTGGCGAATCCCGCTGCATCCGTCAGGAGAACAGGTGTTTCGAACTGAGCGGAACTGGCGAGTGTTGGGCAAGAAATTGTGTGTGATCGGCGATACGTCTCAGAATGATGATTTGTATTTCGTACCCCCGATATCTCCTGATCCGTCCTGACACAACGAAGCGTGAGATTTCAGGTGGGGGTATCCACCTACAAGACAGAACTGCACTGCTTACGAGAACCAATGCTTCCACTTTCCCGTCGCGAAATGCTCGCCCGCTGCGGCACTGGCATCGGCACCCTGGCCCTTGCGGGTGTCTTCGCCGATGCACAGGCGGGCGATGTGCCGCGCGTACCCGGCAGCGATCCACTCGCACCGAAAGCACCTCAGTTCCCAGCAAAGGCCAAACATGTCGTTCACCTGTTCATGAACGGTGGGCCGTCGCAGGTGGATACGTTCGACCCCAAGCCGATGCTGGATAAATACCACGGCAAACCAATCCCCACCGGCAACCTTCGCACCGAGCGGAAGACCGGCGCTGCCATGCGGTCTCCTTACAAGTTCAGCCCGTATGGTGATTCCGGAATCCAGGTGAGCGAGATCTTCGCCAAGACCGCCGAACACATCGATGACATCTGCGTGATTCGCTCCATGTACGCCGATGTGCCGAACCACGAACCCTCACTCCTCCTCATGAACTGCGGCGATGGCCGCCAGCCCCGCCCGAGCCTCGGAAGTTGGGTCACTTATGGGCTTGGAAGCGAGAACCGCAACCTGCCCGGCTTCATCGTCATGTGCCCCGGTGGCTACCCAATCGTCACCACGCAGAATTGGCGATCCGCGTTCCTTCCCGGTGTGTATCAGGGCACCTACATCGACAGCCAACACACCACGCCGAACAAGCTCATCGCGAATATTCGCAACACCGACCTCTCCACAGACCGCCAGCGCGAACAACTCGATCTCGTTGCCGCGCTGAACGACAAACACCTCAAGGATCGTGGCAATGATCCGCAACTGGAAGCTCGTATCCGTACGTTCGAGCTGGCGTTCCGGATGCAAACGGAGGCCGCTGATGTGTTCGACTTGAGTAAGGAGACAAAGAAGACACGCGAACTATACGGCGATAACGTCCACGGTCGGCAACTGCTGCTCACGCGACGGCTCATCGAACGCGGCGTTCGAGTCGTGCAACTCTGGAGCGGCGCGAGCCAGCCGTGGGACAATCACGATGGCCTTGCCGGATCGCACAAGAACCTCGCGGCCCAATGGGATAAGCCAATCGCGGCATTCCTCACGGATCTCAAGCGGCTCGATCTGCTCGATGAAACATTGGTGCTGTGGGGCGGTGAGTTTGGCCGCACACCGGTTGCCGAGTTACCCGCTCTGAATGGTCGCGATCACAACCATTACGGTTTCACCTGTTGGCTTGCGGGTGGCGGCATTAAGGGCGGAACGGTTGTTGGGGCGACCGATGAATTTGGCTTCGCTGCGACCGAGAATAAGGTGCACGTCCACGACCTCCATGCGACAATGCTGCGCTTGCTTGGATTCAATCACGAGAAACTGACCTACCGCTATGCCGGCCGCGATTTCCGCCTCACCGATGTTCACGGGCGAGTGGTGAAGGAAATGCTGGCATAGCTCACCGATGTTCACGGGCGAGTGGTAAAGAAAATGCTTGCTTTGTAGGGTGGGTCGAGGCTTTGCGAGCCCCACCAGAACCACGAAAACAAAAATGGTGGGGCACGCAAAGCCTCGATCAGTTGATGAGATAAACCATGAAGATCACCCAGATCGTTTGCCAGATTCTACGCATCCCAAACATCCATGCGAAAACCGCCAGTAGCCAGGATTCGGTGCTGGTGCGCGTTCGCACGGATAATGGCCTCGAAGGAGTGGGCGAAGCCGATTCTTCGCCCGAGGTGGTGAAGGCGATTGTCGATGCACCCTTCAGCCACAACATTGCCTGTGGGTTGCGGGAACTGCTGGTGGGTGAAAATCCACTCGACCACGAACGGCTCTGGCAAAAGATGTATCGCAAGACCATGTACTTTGGTCGCAAGGCCGTGGGCATCACCGCCATGGCTGCCGTCGATATGGCTCTCTGGGACTTGAAAGGCAAAGCATTCGGCCAGCCCATTCACCGAT
>DASZJS010000483.1:0-9857 GCA_035947935.1 Gemmata sp.
GGGGGAACTCACGGTTGGGACCGTCGGAGAACTGTTGCAGTGAGTCGAACGATTCCGTTGACCAACGTGACTTCCCTCTTGGCCCAATGAGGTGGTCGTAGAAGTCGGCGAGTGTCGCGGAACCGACGGCATAGGCAGGCAGGAGATCCGAGATACCCGGCCGGTGTCGACGGAAGCCAGAACCTGGTTCATCGAGCCACTGACACAGGCGATACAGGCGGCTATTGTGTTCGCCGGTCCATCCAGTCGAGTTGCGGAATTCGCGAGCTTTGTTCAGCCAACCGATGAACGGGGAATCATCCCGCCATTCTTCCACCTTCTCTTCATCATCATCATCATCATCGTCATCGTCTTCCGCCTCGTCCTGTTGGGTTCGCGGCAGCTTGTCGATCAGGGAGGGCGGCACGAGGGCCAGAGCCGTTTCCGCCGCATCGAGAACGAAATCGGCTACTCCTTCCTGTATCGGATAACACTTCACAAACCACTTGAGCATGCCATCGATCACCGCCTGATAGCGAACCTTCACGGGTTTGGCCGGTCTGAGTTGCTTCAGAGCTGCCTCGACTGCGGGATCTTTCTTCTTGGGAGCATCATCGTCGTCATCATCCCAGTCATCACCTAATTCCCCTTCGCGAACCGACTCCAGAGGAAGCATGGTTGCACGAAGCAACTCCAGGCCGTCTGCATCCTTCGTCTTGGCGGGTCGAGAAGACAGCCATTCCTCCCATAATTCACGGAGAGGCATGTGCTTGCGGTCCTCATCTGCCGTCTTTCGCGCATCGGGAGTTGGGAATGACCACCAATATTGAATTGAGCCCAGAACCTGCTCTTCCGAAACTCGTTGCCGGGTGTCGGTGAATGTCTTGTCGCGGTTTGTGTGAATGAGTTCATCGAGTTCCACAATGAAAGCAACTGCGGCTGGCGTCGAAAACTTCACCTTTCGTTTCTTGGGCTCAACCACCGGGCTGCGCTCGGCAGGGTCGAACGTACCCAGGCCATCCGCAAGCGTTGGCGGGCGAGCAGCGGGGTTCAAAACGATCTCAATGGCATTGGCTTCGGCAGCGACGAGGCGCTTGCCTTTACCGTCGCGGTAGGTGCGGAGCTTCTCGCGAATCACTTCCGCAGCGCGATCGTCATCGACCATCCGGCGCGACAGTTCGATGCCCGCCGCCCGGCAATTGGCATCGCCGGATGCGAGTAACCGATCGATCGAACCGAGCATGAGCTTATCGGATCGGTTGAGCAGTAATTCAAAAATGCTACGACGGAAATCGGCGGTCTTGCGGGTGAGATAACCTTCAAGAGTCTGCACCTCGTCCTCGGCGAGTTTGCTTTTCTTCAAGTATTTGAGGGCGGCTTCGCGAACGTAACGGTTTGGCTCGCCGGCGATTGCCAAAAGCGTCTGCCGTACTTTCGTCGTGAGCGTTCGCGGTTCGCACAGCCTGGCAAGCGCACGGACCCGATCGTATTGATCGAGCACATTGAGGTAAGGAAGCAGTCGTTCTGCTGGCCGCTTGTCGAGGCAATTGAGCAGAATTGCCGCCGCATCTTCCTGTCCCAAATCCGGGACAAACCATCCCGGCACTGGCGGTTTCAACTCTTTCTGCTTCTCCGGAAGTTTGGGGATGAGTTTCTCGATCCGCTCGAACAGATCGGCCGGAGGTGGAGCAACGACTGGCTCGTCATCGTCGGGATCAGCAGATGCAATTTGAGAAGCATGAGCGACTCCGAGACTGACGAGCCGCAAATCGGGGTTGTTTAACAGTGGGAGCAACAAGGCACTCGCTTCGGGCAAGCCGGTTTCCTGGGCAAGCTTCGCCGCGGCGAAGCGGCGGGCCGGGTCTTTATCCTTGAACAGCGGCGTTGCAGCTTTGATGGCCGCGGTCGCATCTTCAAACGCGATGGCCCACAAAGCCCGGTAAGCGGTGAGCGCATCGCCCTTGGCAATCGCCTTGGTCCGTGCTGCCGGGGTAGCCAGCATCTCTCGAATGGATTGCAAATCCGCTTTGAGTTTCTTCGGGTTCTCGACGGCTTCTTCCTCGCCCAGCCAAACGCCAGCCGCTCGGGCGACCGATGCAAAACGAATCAGATTCTGATCGAGGACAATCCCCAACATCCGCTGGAACGCTTCCGGGTGAGCCTCATCGACCGCTTCGAGGATCGCCTGGCGCAGGCCTTCCTGACGCTGCGCAGCAAGCAGCAAATTGGCAGCGAATTCCCACGCTTCAGGACGCGAGGAACAGAGCAGACCGCGCGTGGTGTGTCCGCCCGGTCCACCGATTTCATGACGATTTGCGGCAGAATCCTTGAGGATCGTAAATACCGCTTCTCCCGCCTCACCGCCCCGATCGATGATGCCCGCAAACAGATACCCCAACCTGTCGGTTTGCCAGTTCAGGTGAACGCACCATGCCGCGAGCCACTCGGGCGTTAATGTGTCATCGGGAAACTCTTCCACTGCATCGAGAACTTCATCAATGTAATGCAGGCGTTTTCCAAGATACGCTTCGGGTCGGTTGGGTACCCGGAATGGCCGACGTGTGTAGCCGATTGTGTAAGGCACCGCTGAGAGTTGCTGCCACCCGGCTTCAAATTCCGCGTGGAATGTCGGGAAGAGTGCCGCGAAAACAGCGGATCGCACCTTGGCATCGCGGTTCAATTTGGCAACGGCTTCATTCTTGAGTTTCGAGCGATCGATCCACTCCTTCGGATAGTTCCCATCCGGCAATCGGCCGGTGATGCCCAGGCCAGCGCTGGCGAACGGTTTCGCCAGCTTGCGCAAGCGAACAATTCGACCCTGGGCATGCTTCTTCGATTTCAGTTGTTCGAGTTGCTGGCGAGCGACTTCGGGCTTGAGCACGGTTCAGCCTCCTGCCAGCATGGTGAGACGGATGAACGTCAGCCGACTCTCGTTCGTCAATGCGAGAGGCGTGTCGAGATCCTTGATCTCGGTCTCATCCACAACGACGAGAAACAGCCCATCTGCGAATGCCTCAATCGCGGTTGCAACGGCTTGTTCGGGGTCGATATGCTGATCGAGATCGCTGCCGCCCGCCTCCACTTTTCCCTTGGCGAGACCATCTTCAATCTGTTTTGCCGTGAGCGCTTTCAACAACCGGCGCTCGGCCTGGCGAGACTTGAACCCCGAAACCTCGGCTCGAACGACGTGACCGATCAGGTCGCGTAGCGTGAGTGGTTGACCCGCGGAGACCGCGGGTGGTGGAGGTACGGAAAAGTCCTCGAACAACGGCCTTTTTCGGCCGAGTGCCTTGGCGGATATCGTGAGCATCAGACACCTCTGTTGGAGAGTTTGAGATGTTGTGGTGGAGAAATGGAATATAAAGCCGATCTTCCCCCGATCAAGGTCCGTAGTTTTCTAACGCGGAATGCGGAACGAAGAGAACGAATACGTCTTGGTTTTCCGCTCCGCGCTCCGCGTTCCGAATTCCGAGCTGGAGAAGATGGTGGTTTTGACAGGAGTTTCTCCGTTCTTACAACCCCCGTCAATCACATTCCCCACCATCCAGGGCTGTTTAATTCTCGGATATAGGTTGGGTGGCACAAAGCCTCTGCCCTGGCCACCCAAATTCAAGAACTAAACAGCCCTGCCCACCATCGTTCTGGTGACCGACCTTCGACACCACAAGTGTTCATCCAGCAACCACAGTGATCGCAGTTCGATCAGTCGTCGAAACTGCCGGCCTGAAGTACCTCGGAATCTGAGTGCAACCGCGAAAGATCGTTGCCCAGAGCGAAAATTCGGGATTGCGAAAGACCACTGCTCTCCTGTATCTCATTCTCTCCAGGTCACTGGTCTTCTCGCAAAGAAACCGTGATGTCGTCGCTGGACCACTTCTCAGGAGACCGAGTTCGATGCAAGATGCACTGATCGGCGAGCCTAAGAAATCCAAAACATCACCTGGCCGCCAGGATACTACCACCTCGAACCTCGCACTCTCTCAGTTGCAAGCTGAAGTCAAGGATATCCGAAACCAACTCTATGCGTTGAAGACATACATCAAGCACACCTCCTTCCGCGGACGACTGCGTCGAGCGATCGCAAAGTCTCTCTGGTTGCGGTTACACCTGCACGACCAGTACGCGCCCTGCGAAATGTTCATCCCCCGACATTATTGGCAGCGAGTTCCGCTCGATAACCCTCCGATCATTTCGATCGTCACTCCGTCCTACAACCAGGGACGATTCCTGGATCAGGCGATTCGGAGCGTTCTCGACCAGAACTACCCCAAGCTCGAATATGCAGTGCAAGACGGTGGATCGAAGGATTCATCGATCGCCGTCCTTCGTCGCTACCGGAACCGTCTCATCCACACCGAGTCAAACGAGGACAAGGGACAGGGGAATGCCATCAACCTCGGCTTTGAACATGCAACCCGCGGCGAGATCATGGCGTATCTGGATTCGGACGATTTGCTCTTACCGGGAAGCTTGAATTACGTCGCCGCTTATTTTGCCGCGAATCCGGATGTCGATGTGGTTTACGGTCACCGAATCATTATCGATTCCAGCGGCAAGGAAATTGGGCGTTGGGTTCTGCCCAACCACTCCGACCGGATGCTCGTTTGGGCCAACTACATTCCTCCGGAGACGTTGTTCTGGCGTCGACGCATTTGGGACAAGGCGGGCGGGAAGATCGATGAATCGTTCCAGATGGCACTCAATTGGGATCTTCTCCTCCGGTTCCGAGAAGCTGGAGCAAAGTTCGTCCGCCTACCCCGATTTCTGGGAGCATTCCGCATTCACGAATCGCAAAAGGCGGTGACTGAGTTTGCAACAGCAGGCCTCAGTGAGATGGCGAAGTTGCGATCGCGAATTCACGGTCGGGAAACGGATCTGAACGACATTCGCCAAAACATGAGGGGCTATATGCTCCGCCACGCCTGGCATAATTTCCTCTACCAGATGGGCCTGTCGCGGATCTGAATCAGGCAGTCAATCCGGCTTTGGGGCGGGTTCCACAATAGACCCCCCAAATCCGACTCAACTCGTGAAATTATTCCTGCTTGGAGACTCACTTCGCTTTCTTGTGAACGGCCAGCACAAACCCCGAGCCGGCAGTGCTCTCGAACTTGGTTGGGCGGTCCTTACCTGGCTCGGCAAAACAGATCGTCAGCGTATCCCCATCCACTTTCACAATGCCAAGGAGCGTTTTGCCATCGTAGGTGCCTCCCTTGGCTTTCATGTCGATTGCGATTGGGCTTTTGGTTGTGTCAACGGTGTATGTCCCACCGCTTGGATTTGCCTTTGAGTCCTTGGCGGGAGTGATCGTGTAGGCTCCATCAGAGTGTTCTCGGGTCGCGCCCTTGAGGGCCACAGCGTCCTTACCATCTCGGGTAACAGATTCGATCGTCCATTTCCCGGCGGTTGGGTCTTTCTTGTCGTCGGCCAAGCAGATTCCGGACGCGATTACAACCAGACTCAGTGAAAGCAGCGCCTTCATCGTCGATTCTCCGTGAAAGTCATTTGTGAAATGCAGAATGTGGGCCGAGAATGGTGTATGGCTTGAGCGGGTACTTGTCACGTTGTCGGGGCGAATGGGATTTTGCCAAGATGAATTACGAACGTGTCATCGTTGTCCATCGGGCCACCAGTTTTCATCGTCATCAGTCTTCGCTTCGGAACTCGCATCTTTGTGATTGATCGGGTTATACTTTGACCACCGGGGGAGCTTGAGGTTCCGGGCGTACAAACCGAAGCACACACCTTGGACCAGCCCGGAGAACACACCACAACCAGTGCCAGAATCAGAATGATCTCGTAACGGATCGGATGATCGATCACGGGTGCCATCAGATCGATCACGGGTGCCGTCAGAATTCCAACAAGGAGTCCGATGGATGTGCCTTGAATCGTGACGTTGGCGAGGAAGTTCTGAAAGAGTGGCGGCGGTAGATGGACTCCGAGTCTCCAGAGAATTCGGTAGAGAATCGGAGCAGCGGTTGACTTGCCAACACCGCGGGCAACCAACTCGGCGACTGCCGCGGCGATCTTTTCCTGTCCTGTCACAAGTCAGCCTGGAGTGAGAGTGATCAGATTGATCTCAGGTCGGCTCCCGAGACGAATTGGAACGCCGCTGGTTCCGAGACCGCGGGAAACGTACACGAGAGTTTCCGGAGCTTGAACGAGTCCACGCAGATATTTTTGCCCGTATTGACTTGGGACGAAGGGGGCACCACCAGGAAAGACCACTTGGCCGCCGTGTGTATGGCCACTGAGGACGAGTCCGACACGCACATCGCGGAGATGCTCCGCGAAATCCGGGTTATGGCTTAACAGTAAACACGCATCATCCCGCTTGGCATCGCCAAGAGCCTCGTTCGCGTTTGACCGTCCGCACCAGAGATCATCAACCCCAGCGAGCCGAACTCTGTCGGAACCTTTTGTCAGCCATGCACCGCGGTTCGTCAATTCGGTGATCCTCGCGGCCGCCATGCCCTCTGTTGTTTCCGTCACTCCGTGCCAGTAATCGTGGTTCCCGAGGATTCCAAACACCCCCATCGGAGCCTGAAGCGCAGCGAGTACATCAAAGCAAGGGCGAATGTATTTCGCATCCAGTAACGAGTAGTCACCGCCGAGAAGGATCAAGTCCGGACGCAGGGAAAGTGTTGTTCGAACGACCGACGACACGTAATCGAGTGTGGTAAATGGTCCGTGGTGCAAGTCGGTAAGAAAGGCGATGGTCGTGCCATCAAATGATTTGGGAAGGCGCGCAAGGGGGAGAGTCTGACGGTCGATCTTCACCCAACTGGCTTCAAACAAGCCATAGCTTGCTGCGATTGTGGGTGTGGAGATTGTTGCGGCGAGCGTCGTTCTGAGGAAGAGACGCCGATTCATGGCGACGCTTTCGTGGTGCAGGGGGCTATTAAGGAAGAATAGCGGCTGATAGGGGGGAAAATCTAGTTCAGAAAGGGGGCTCATGCAAGGAATTTCAGGTGAAATTGTCTCAATTGAGACACGCTGGCGCTCCCCTGTAAAGCCCTGTTAGCACAGTCCATAGTCCGAGAGAAAAAAAGGTGTGAGATTCTCATGCGCGGCATGAAAACTTCGGTTGTTGATTGGGGATTGTGTGTTGTTGATTGGGGGTTGGAGAAACCGGCTATTTGAAATGCGTTATGGCTTTTCTGCAACCAAAACGCCAAATCCGACGACCCCAGGGTGCGTGGTACGCCTCACCCGGCAAATATCCAATGAACGTAACGATTCAAAAGCTCGAATTGGATGTACGCGAATCCCACGACCACCGCGCGGAATGCCAGTCGATTTCGCAACAGGTCCGCCAGTTCAATAAACCCGGGAAGCGCTGCCAGTACGACACGGTGGCCGCTGAGAAACGTGCCGGACATCAACATTTGCCCGATGGGAACCAGGGTCAGTATTCCCCAGAAGGCTCCACGTTTCACCCAGGCGCGGATTCCCAGGATTGTGAAGCCCAACGCCGCGAACGCCTCGCCCCAGTGCGGCACTTGGGGATCGTAGATGGATTGGATACACAACCAGGGATTCTGGATGGAAAGTCCCTTTCGGCCCCACGCCTGATGCGATTTGAGTGCAGCAAACGGATCGCCCACGACCCATCCGAGGTAACTCCAGAACAGGAGGAGTCCGAGGAGGCTCCCTAGCGCGAAGATCGCGGCACGTTTGAAGCCGGTCCGGGTTCGATCTTCGCAGATCCATCCACCAATCGCTGCCACGCCCAAAGCAACGCCCGTCAACCGGGCCAGGGAGCCAAGGGCAGCGAACAGCCCGGCACGGGTCGGGCGCTGTTGAAGCCATGCCGAGAGAGCGAGGGCAGTGAACAATAATCCAAAGGCTTCGTTATAGGGGGCCGAGAAAAAGAAACTTGCTGGGAAGGTCTGCAACAAGACAAACGCTCGTAGTCCTGCTTCGCGATCCGATGTCAGTCGAACCGTCACGCGAGCAAAGATGGCTGTCCCTGCTGCTGCCGCGAGGTTAGCGATCAGCAGCCCAGCCCAGTAGGGATTGATTCCAAGGGTGTCTGCCAGGGCCATACAGAAGGGCATGGCCGGGAGGAACGCAACGCCGAGACGACCACCCTTGTCTTCTGCTTTCGCGTATCCGTTTTCTGCGACATTGGCATACCAAACGGCATCCCACCGATACCAGGGCTCAATCACTTGAGCCGATCCAGCGAGGATCTCATCGCGGAAGTGAATGGGTTTGGGGTCATCTGTTGGGCGAATATCGGGCGGCCTTGAAGCGAGAAGGATTCCTAACACAACAACAGCAACCCGGACCCCGAGCGCTATTAAGAAAAGTGGCCAAAACCTGGGGAGAGAAACGGGCTGTGTGGTGGTCATGAATGGCTCGCGTGAGGTAACTCCCGGAGATGATACGAGAGGGAGAGGCGATACCACCACATCAGAGTATGGGAAGGTGAGAGATAGGAGAGTAATGATTAGGGGCGGTTCGAGGGCTATTGAACTTCTTCGAGAGAGGGCGTCTGCCCTTGGGAGTCAGGTCCGGATCTTCAGCCGGAGCAGTCGCCATGCCCACACGGATAGAGCAGCCGCTACGACGCCAAGTGCGGAAGTGCCCAGGTAGTACAACGGATCAGTTGTCAATCGCGGCCATTCGTCGATGCTTTTGAGGAAATGCATCACGGCTATCAGGCCAAAGAGCGTGCCAGTGGTAACGAGATAAGCTTTCACAGCAATGTGCCTGGTTGAGAGATAGAAGTTCGGTCTACATCTGATTGTGTTTTCAGATGTGTGATTCCGTCAATTCTGTCCAACGATACTCGACCGTCGATGAGCCATAAATCAGAACCGCATCTTCGCCGTCGAGGAGGGAATAATCAAGTGTGATGTCCTGACGTGATGCCGCAGTTCCGGTCCCAAAAATGAATAGGGCTTGATTATGCAACCAATTGGTTGCATAATGTGACCGTGGACTCAGACATGGACAAGGTGTTCAAGGCGCTGGCTGATCCCAGTCGGCGGCAGTTGCTCGATCGGTTGCACGTTGAGAACGGGCAGACGCTCGGGGAACTCTGCGAACACCTGGATATGACCCGACAAGCGGTGACCAAGCACCTCAAACTGCTGGAGGAGGCTAATCTCGTCGTCACGCTTTGGCTGGGGAGGGAAAAGCTTCACTATCTCAATCCAGTCCCGATCAACGAGATCGCGGAGCGTTGGATTGGCAAGTATGAACGCCACCGAATTCAGGCGCTCAATGATCTGAAGAAAGCTCTTGAGGAGAAAAGCGATGGATAAGCCGAAGTTCGTGTATGTCACCTATATTCGCACTACGCCCGAGAAGTTATGGCGGGCATTGTTCGAGCCTGAATTCACCCGCCAATTCTGGTGTGGTACATGGCAGGAATCTGAATGGAAACCCGGTGCCTCCTGGCGGATCATGATTCCCGATGGTCGTGTTGCCGACAGCGGTGAAATTCTCGAAATCGAACCGCAACGTCGGCTCGTATTGTCTTGGCGCAACGAGTTCAGACCCGAGTTGCGTGCGGAAGGTTATTCGCGCATGACCTATGAACTCGAACAGCAGGATGACTCGGTCAAGCTCACGATCACTCATGAGATCGATAAACCCGGCTCGAAATTCATCGAAAAGGTATCGAACGGATGGCCGCATCTTTTGGCCAGCCTCAAAAGTCTCCTGGAAACAGGAGAATCGCTCGAAGGAACCCGCCACTGGCCGAAGGGGATTTGAAACAAAGATGGAGTGGGCGTATCCCCGGGGATGATAGGAAGACTTCTTCTGAAAGTCTGCACTTAAGACTCGGCGATCACTCACCATATGGAGTCAGTCGAGCAGAGTTGACATGGGGCGGCGGCCAGAATCGCAATTGCTTCGCG
>DASZJS010000484.1:0-3221 GCA_035947935.1 Gemmata sp.
GGAAGATGTCGAAGCAGCCGTTCTTGGCCACTTCGATGCCGATCTTCGGTTGAAGATCACTTATGCCGGTAATTCGGTAGCTGACCTCGATATGCGGTTCCTGCATGAGGGGCGACCAACTGTTATCCGTAACGCAGTCCTTGAAAAGCGGGTTGAAGTCAGAACTCAGCAGGCGGTTCGACCTTCTTCGGGTTCCACGACCCACAACCCCACTTCAGTGCTAATGGCCATCCTTTCGCACTACTCCGTTTGTTCAAAAGAATGGGTGATCCGGCAATACGACCATGAAGTCCAGGGTGGAAGCGCAATCAAGCCACTCGTGGGGATTGCCAATGACGGTCCATCGGACGCTGCTGTGGTCATGCCGGTACTAGGTTCGTGGACGGGTGCAGCAATCGGCTGTGGTCTGGCCCCTCAGTATGGCGATTTTGACCCTTATTGGATGGCTGCTGCTGCCATTGATGAAGCAGTTCGGAATGTGGTGGCAGTGGGCGGCGATCCAAAGCGAACCGCAATCCTCGATAACTTCTGCTGGGGGAACGTCAACGATCCGGCGGTCCTCGGGTCGCTCGTTCGCGCAGCGGAAGCCTGCCGGGATGTGGCGATTGCGTTTGGAACACCATTCATCAGCGGAAAGGACAGTCTGAACAACACCTACGCCGGCAAAACTGGTGAACGACTTGATATTCCACACACTCTGCTCATATCCGCTCTCGCACGCGTGGAGGATGTCCGGAAGTGTGTGACGATGGATCTCAAGGAACCAGGCAATTCCTTGTATCTGATAGGGCAAACGCGAAACGAACTCGCCGGGTCGCATTATTCGCTCACCACAGGGCAAACGAGCGGCAACGTCCCTCGTGTCGATCTTCAATCTGCCCCACTCGTTTTTGCGGCCATCCACAGCTCAATTACGAAGGGGTTTGTTCGAGCCTGCCACGATCTCAGTGAGGGTGGCTTGGCGGTAGCGATTGCGGAGATGGCGTTTGCTGGTGGGGTTGGAGTCGATTTGACGGGACTCGGCCTGCTCCCGGGTGCAGATGGTCTCTCGGATGAGGTCCGCCTTTTCAGCGAATCGACCACGCGCTTTTTGGTTGAGGTCAAGCCGGAGAATACAGCCGCTTTCGAGGCATGTTTCGGGGGATTGCCGATTATCCGGGTTGGGGTAACAGTCTCGGAACCGCGACTGCGAGTTGCAGGTTCCAACAAGGAGTGGCTGATATGGGTTAAACTGAATGAATTGAAAGAGGCGTGGCAAAAGCCTCTGCGATGGTGAGCGAATAGACGGGTGGATGGCGACAGAAACCCGCAGTTCTTGACAACTCAGTCAGGCATTCGAGGAGGAGTTCGATGTTCCGCTTGTGTGTGCTTGCGATTGGTGTCTCTTACCTCCTGCTTTTGGCTGGTGCCACACCGGCTCAAGCCCAACCGCCCGTGAAAGCTGAAGAGGAACTGGTTGAAAAAGTTCGCAAGGCGATTGACCTGGGGGTGAAGTATCTCCTTAGCGTGCAGAACAAGACGACCGGCAATTGGGAAGGGGTTACGGTCAAGGTGCTGGCGGATTTGGAGGGCGGTCAGACAGCACTCGTCACTCTGGCTCTCCTGAACTCTGGAGTGAAACCGGACGATCCGGTGCTGACCAAGGCTTTCGAGTTTCTTCGCAAGCTGCCACCCAAGAAAACCTATGTGGTAGCACTTCAGAATCTGGTCTTCGCAGAGGCCCGGCAACCCAAGGATCTGCCGCTTATCAAGCGGAACGCAGACTGGCTCATTTCAAATGCCATCGGCTATAACAATGGGGCAGGGAGGTTGGAGGGATGGAGTTATCCGGCGAATCAAATCTCCGATAACTCCAATACGCAGTATGCGTTGCTCGGGCTTTACGCCGCGAAGCAGGCGGGAGTACAAATCGACGACAAGCTGTGGAAAGCGATTCAGGATTACTACATTCGCACTCAAATCTCCGTGTCGGCTACCTCCGGAAGGTGGCCATATTACAACCTGGGTGACGGCACAATTAGTATCAGTATGACCGTTGCTGGTGCGTGTGGTCTCATTATTGCGGGGATGGGTTTGGATGAGAGCGAACAACGCCTGAATCCGGCAACAGGAGTGGCCACGAACTGCGGAGTGTATGGCTCGAATACCGCTCTCGCCAAAGGGATGAACTGGATCGGAGCGAATTTCACTTTTGAGTCAGCCAAATCGACGTTCTACAACATTTATGGTCTTGAACGACTGGGTCGGTTGTCAGGGCAACGATTTATTGCCCGGTACGACTGGTATCGAGAAGGTTGCGAGAAGCTGATCGGCATGCAATCGATGGATTCAGCTACAAGGGGAGCAATTTTCATAAGCGATGGAAAGAATACCGATCATTTTGAGGACATCTCCACAGCTTTTTCCTTGCTGTTCCTTTCCAAAGGGCGAACGCCCGTCCTCATCAGCAAGTTTGCTTGGGGCAATTTCCAGATGCAAGGTGGGGGAAATGGTACGTTTGTCGAAATTCCACCTGGCCCGGAAGGGCAACTCAAGGAAGGGCAAGTCAATTGGAATCGCAAGCACAACGACACTCGTCATGTGGTGGAGTTCTGTAGCAAGGAACTCTTCAACGGCGTACCGCTTTCGTGGCAGGTTTACGATGTTCGACGCAGGGATTTTGGCAACGATCCAAACGCCGGTGGGAAATCTGGTAAGGAGAAGATACTTGAGGAGGTTGGTGGCCTCCTTCAATCGCCAGTGCTCTACCTGAATGGCCACGACAAGCTCGTGCTGACTCCCATTCAGGAAGAGATCATCAAAACTTACCTGGATGAAGGTGGCTTCCTGCTAGCAGAAGCATGTTGCGGCGATCCCGTCTTTGCCGATTCATTTCGCGAACTGATGCAGAGACTCTTTCCCGATAATCAACTCAGGAAAATGCCACCCGAACATGCGATCTGGAAAATGTTTCCCGGCATAACCCCACTTGACTTCCCCAATGTTGAAATACTCGATCGGGGTTGCCGGACGGTTTGCGTCTTCAGCCCGACGCCTCTTGCCGGGTATTGGGAAGAGCAAAAATACATGCCCAAGGACGGACAGAACCCGGCAAACAGAGGAGAAAAAGCCTATTGCCTGGCCAGGAACATCGTCGCTTATGCC
Organism: Gemmata sp.; assembly: GCA_035947935.1. GTDB lineage: Bacteria > Planctomycetota > Planctomycetia > Gemmatales > Gemmataceae > Gemmata. The sequence goes on from DASZJS010000484.1 coordinate 3,145, forward strand.
ACGGGAATGGAACTCCCCAAGCCCAAGCTCTGGACGACAAAAATTGTCGAAAAGGGAGGAGTCGAGATCGGAGTAAC
>DASZJS010000485.1:0-3183 GCA_035947935.1 Gemmata sp.
CGGCTTTGCCATGCCCTTAGAAAATCGATTGGTCAACTGTTTGTCGCGCTCGCGTGTTTTGCTCTCGCGGAAGATGGCGGCAGCCTTGTCGGTGAGTTCGCCAGGTCGTTCACCATATCTCTCCAGGTACTTCGTTGCCGCTTCGAGCTTGACCTCCGGCGTTTCCGCTGCGTCCATCGCTGCAACAAGTTTCTCCGGGGAAGGGGGCTTGAGAGCGAAATAACCGGCACAGACAATAGCTGCCAGAGCAAGAAGAAGCCCCGAAGCCTTCACCCAATTTTGCTGGAAGAATGGGACTTGCGACTTCTTCCTGGATTTCTTTTTCTTCCCGCGCAACGCTCGCGCTGCTTCCCGATCGCTCTCATCGAGTTTAGAGCCATCGAGATTCCTTGGCCGCTCGGCGCGACGGCGCGATGTTGCCGCATCCAAACCCGCGCTTTTGCGCGTGTAGGCATCTTCTTCAACTTCCATGAGTATGCGCACGATCCACGCAGCATCGACGGGTCGATCGTCCTTATCTTTCTCCAGCAGTTGCAGGATCAGGGCCTCCATCTTCGCTGGAAGTTCGTTGACCAGTTTCCCGATCCGCGGAGGTGGTTCGTTTACGTGTTTGAGGAACATATCGACCGTATTCTCGGCGTAGAACGGCTTCTTACCGCTCAAGAGTTCAAAAAAGACCACGCCGAGTGAATACAGGTCCGACTTGAAGGTGAGGTTTTTGTCTCCCTTGCACTGCTCCGGGGACATATATGAGGCTGTTCCGATGGTGCTGTTCTGCCCCGTCAAGGCGGTGACATCGGTATCCTTGGCGATCCCGAAATCTGTGAGTTTCAAGATTCCTTCGCGAGTAATCATCAGGTTCGAGGGCTTCAGATCGCGGTGGATAATTCCTTTCTCGTGCGCGTATTGGAGGGCATCGCACAATTGTTTTCCATAAGTCACCACCTCCTCCCAGGTGAGCCGTCCGCGTCGAGCGAGTACATGATCGAGTGATTCCCCATCGATAAATTCCATTGCGATAAAGGGGGTCTTCCGGGTTTTCCCAGTAGCCCAAAGCTTGACGATATGGGGATGTTTTAACTGTTTGAGTATATTTGCTTCCCGTTCAAACCTGGCCATGGCACTTTCATTTCCCAGAAGGCCCAATGCGACAAGTTTGATCGCGACTTGTCGCGCGCTTTTGCCTTCCTGATGCCACTGTGCGCGATAAACCGCTCCCATCGCTCCGCTACCGAGTTCCTGTTCGATATCGAATCGATTCGACCCCGAGCCAATGCTCTGTCCAACCAGCATATCGGACCCTCCGCCCGGAAAACTCTTTCACCCGCTATTGTAGGCAATTTCAGCCGTCAGTTCCGGCTCATTTCCTCATGTTGTGAGCATCCCAGTGTAACAGATTGCAAACCCCAAAGCCGCCTGTTACGTCAATAAGATATGGCGAGTTTTCAGCGTTCAGTTTTCAGCGAAGACATTCAAATACAGCAAGCGAAGTTTCGATGTCTTCACTGAACCCTGAAAACAGAATACCAAAAACTGAACACTAACCCCCAGTTGGGGTTATAATTCCGGTGTGTTGGCGGAAGACAAAATGCCGGCCGACCGCGGGCGAATCCGAGTGTGTTGGATTCCCGTGCGTTGAGCCCCGGAGGTGGATATGGCCTCGGTTCTCGAACAGCAGAAAAATCCCGCTGCGAAGTTTGACTCCCAGGTGGATGAACAGATCGCGCAAGCGACCAGCCGCATCCGCGCTCACGATCTGACCTTTGGTACACTTGCTCTCGCCGCACTGGTCGCCTTTTATGCCACCGCGATGATCCTGCTCGACAAGTATCTGAACCTCAACGAGTGGATCCGACAACTCACTCTCCTGGGGTTTGCGGGAGCGTTCGCGGCTACTGCGTATTGGCTGATCGTCCGCCCCCTCCGCAGCCGGATCAACCCCCTTTACGCTGCAACTCAGGTGGAAAAGACCATCGATGATGCGAAGAACAGCGTGACGGGGTACGTCGAGGCGCAGGAGAAAGGCGATGTCCACACCGCGGTCAAAGCCGCGATGTCCGCGAAGGCAGCGAGAGCAGTGGGCGATGCCGATGTGAACAGGGCTGTCGATCACAGGAGCTTGGTGGTTGTGGGGGGAGTGTTCATCTTCTTCCTGCTCACGCTGATTATCCTGTTCTTCGTTTTCCGTCCAACGCAGTTTAACTCCCTGCTGGGCCGGTCGTTTGTCCCCTTCACGGCCGACCCGATTGCCTCGCAGACGCAACTCACTCTCAACAAACCCGACCCGGCCGAACCAACCATCACCAACGGCCAGACTATCACGGTCGCGGTTCATGTCGGTGGTAAGGTTCCCTCAAAAGACAGCCCCAATCGCGTTCGGGTGTTGATCCGACACAACCAGTCCGACCCCGACTACGAAGAAATCCCGATGAAGGAAGGCGAAACCAGCCGCGACTGGCAAGTGAAAGTTCCCGAGGATCAGGTTTTGAATGGCTTCTGGTACAAGGTGGCGGCCGGAGATACCGAAACGCCCGAGTACCGGGTCACCGTCCGTTCACTTCCTCTCTTCACGGCATTCGAGGCGACTTTCGTATATCCTCCGTACACACGCAAGTCGGTAGACAAGGCGTTCAGCGCGGATATCCGGGCGAACCCCGGCACCAAGGTGACGCTGATCGCCAAGACCAACCGGGAAGTGAAAGAAGGCTCGATGAAGTTCGAGTTGGGTCGCCTCGCACCGATCACAGGTAAACCTGCTTCAAATCGACCGGACAGCCTGGAGTTTCATTTCACGGTGACGGAACAGACCAAGTACAAGTTGTTCATGACGACAGCGACTGAGGAGAAGAACACCGATCCTCCCGCGTTCACAATCAACATCGACTCGGATCTGCCGCCAAGGGTCGATATCACCAAGCCCGAGGAAGCCGAGATCGCAGCTCCCGCCAATGGGCAGCTTGCCGTGGATGCTGCTGTGGGGGATGACTACGGGATCGACAAGGTTCGGCTTCGCCTGCGAGTCGAAGGACGGGACTTGGCACCGATTCCCTACATGGGCGGTCAATCGTTCCATCGGGCCAAGGACGACACCTGGCCGCGGAACCTTGATTACAAGGACTCCGCCGATTTGACCAAGTTGAAATACGCCGATGGAACTCCTTTTGAATCGAAAGAAGGCACGTT
>DASZJS010000486.1:0-2271 GCA_035947935.1 Gemmata sp.
ACCTGTTGTGGGCGACGATAACCGTTTCCGTGGCTTTTGCTCAATCCGTACATCGCGAAATTGTTATGGAAGACGAGCGCGAGCCCGCGCCTCGCTTTCATGCCAAGACGCTCGTCGGCGAACAGTTCAGCAACGAGTCTACCAAGGGGAAAGTTGTTCTTTTTCAGTTCTGGACCACGTGGTGTCCGTACTGCAAGAGCGAAGAGGGTCTCATTAACGACCTTACTGCGGAATTCGCCGACCAGGGCTTGGTCGTGATTGCCGTTGATGTAGCAGAATCCAAGAAGGTCGTGCAACAGTACTTGAAAGACCATTCCCGCAAGTGTCACATCGTGATGACCGGAGATACCAATCTGGCCGCGATGTATGCCGCGAACCGCTATCCCATCTATGTCGTCGTCGATCGCGATGGCAAGATCGTCGATACGCAACACGGAGCCGGCGGAGAAAGGCCGCTTCGCCGGTCGCTGGCCCGCGCCGGTCTGGAGTCCAAAGAGTCGGAATAATTTGCTGATGTTCGACAGCTCTGCCGACCTGCCCTCGGCTCACCCGAACTATCTCCGCTGTTTATACGGGCCAAGGCGGTAGGAGAGAGGATCATCCAGGTCGCGATCTCTCGGAGAACCTTTGCGGGTATTTAGAAGGAAAACACAAGGCCGGTGACGATTCGGGCACGCGAGTTCGAAACGTGGAGTTGGTCGTCGGAGGTGATGAAGTGGTTGTGCAGGTAGTCTCCCTCGCCGCGCAGCCAGAAATGATTACTCAGGCGGAAGTCCAAGCCGCCTCCGCCGGCCCAAGCGAAGGATGTGCCCTGTTTGAAAAAGTTGTTGAAATTCACATTGTAGGTGATGTGAGCACCCCCGATCAGGAACTCCCCAAAGGGCCTGATCCTGGACGCTCTAGGCAACGGAATTGAGACTTGAGGTCCAAACAAGAATGTGGTGGTTGTCGAATGGTCCGGACAGCAATCAAAATAAGAGTAACGGTACTGAGCGAAATCTGCTTTGAAGCCGATCCATTTGTAGGCATTCAACGCCGCGCCTGCATCCCAGCCATTCTCTCCATTCCCAGTCCAGGCGAAATTGGAAGACGTGTAGGAATAACCCCCAAAGATCTCAATTCGTGATGGCGCAATCTGGGACCAAGCCAGACCGCCGAACAACACGAGGAAGCAACAGAGCAGGGTTTTTTGGAGCATATTCCTCCCCTTGGGATTCAGCATCACCGAGGACCTTACCGGGCAAATTGCGGCTTCGGGGCCGATCGTAGCAATGGAAGAAATGTCATTTCTATACACATTCCAGGTCATCGGCTAAGATGTTGACCCAAAGAAGTTTGACGGGACGGAGAACTCAGGCTAGCGGAGATTGAGAACCGGGAATGGGCTTCAACGGCTCAGATCGCCTTCGATTCGGTGCTTACGAGACTGACCTGCATACCGGCGAACTGTGGAAACACGGCACGCGGGTGAAGTTGGTCGGGCAGCCGTTTGAGATCCTCGCGGCGCTGGTGAGGCGTCCCGGTCAACTCGTCACCCGGGAGGAGATCCGCACGCGTTTGTGGCCCGGAGACACCTTTGTAGATTTCAATCACGGGCTGAACGCAGCCGTGAACAAGCTGCGCGATGTACTGTGCGACTCGGCCGACACACCGAAATACATCGAGACCCTCCCGCGCCGTGGCTACCGTTTTGTGGCTCCAGTGGAGAGTGTGACGCCACCGTCAACTGGTGAAGGCATCGAGATCGAAGAAAAGTGGTTCGCCCCGACAACGCAACAAGCGTTGATCGAGGCACCATCGGCAGCGCTCGGAGGTGAAGGATTAGTTGCGCCAGTTGCAGTCCAGCCAGTGGCCGAGACCGGTAGTCGAACCCTGCGACCCCGGCGCTGGTGGACGTACCTTGCTGCCGGGGCAGTCACCGCCGCGAGCGTATGGGTCGTTGCGAACTGGCTGCGATTCCGCACCGTGCCGAACGAAGCGCCGGGGGCAGAAATCGGGGTCCCCTTCAAAATGCGCCCACTCACAACTCTTTATGATCGCACCAGCGAGCCGGCTTTCTCACCCGACGGGAATCGAGTCGCTTTTCGCCGGGAGGGTTCCGTTCCCGGAAGCTCGGGCATTTGGATCAAAGAGATCGGGGGAGAAGAATTGATTCAACTCACCAGTAACAGCACGGACTGCCGCCCGGCCTGGTCGCCCGATGGGCATTCGGTTGCTTTTTCCCGCTTGTCCGATAGGCGGCGCGCCATATTCGAAGTGCCGGCAGTCGGG
>DASZJS010000487.1:0-2741 GCA_035947935.1 Gemmata sp.
ACCCGACCCACCCTACAAGATTCAGGAAATAACGAGATGTTCCGTCCCCTGGTTCAAGTTCGCGATCTGTACAAAGAATTCACGCGCGGAACGGAGCGGATTGAGGTTCTAAGGGATCTCACGCTCGATGTGAACGAGGCCGAGTTCCTCGCTCTGATGGGACCATCTGGATCGGGGAAGACAACGCTTCTGAACCTCATTGCCGGGCTCGATCGGCCAACAGGTGGAAGCATCACGGTTGGAGAGAACGCGATCTCCGAGATGTCCGAAAGCGAACTGGCCCGCTGGCGCACACGACACGTCGGGTTTGTCTTCCAGTTCTACTACCTGCTTCCAGTCCTCACCGCTTACGAGAACGTCGAACTGCCTCTCCTCCTACTCCCTCTCACCAAGGAACAGCGGCGAAAGCAAGTCACAACCGCCCTCGACCTTGTCGGGCTCACCGATCGCATGGATCACCGTCCGGGTCAACTCTCGGGCGGTCAACAGCAGCGTGTGGGAATTGCGCGGGCAATGGTCACCGACCCCGAACTGATCGTGGCCGATGAGCCCACCGGCGACCTCGATACCAAGAGCGCCGATGAAATTCTCAAACTCATGGAAATTCTCCGGGCACAGTTGAACAAGACAATCATCATGGTCACACACGACCCCAAGGCCGCCGCCCGCGCACAGCGGATACTGCATCTGGAGAAGGGGCAATTGGTTCTCGATACAGCGGCCGCCGTTGCACATTGAGAAAACGCAGTGCGGTTTTCACGAGCCGGAAGCGTCAGCGACGGTCTTGGTTTTCACGAGCAACGGGTCTTTCTTATTCTGGTGAAGGCGATGGAAGCCGAATAGCACTGTCGCTGACGCTTCGGGCTCGTCAATGATTGGAGCGGTTATGTACGGAATGCCTTCGGGAATGGGACCGACCGGGTTCGACCCCTCGATGTTCATGCTGTCCGGCTATTTGCTCGGGATGTTGGCCGGACTGATCGGGATTGCTCTGGTGATCGGTTTACTCACGCTGCCGGTATTCTTCCTCGTCTTGTTTGGGGTTGAGCAACTGGCGTGGCTGGTTGCCGAAAGCACTGGAATGTTCGCCGCCAAGCTCATTCTCATCATGTTCCGGGGGCTGCGTCGGAGTCCCCTGCGAACCTCTCTCACCTATATCGCGCTGTTCGTCCTCACATTTGTTCTTTGCATGCTCTACACGATCCTCAATTTCATCGCGCTTGCAACCACGGAGAAAGAAGCAAACTTCAAGGCAATTGTTACGCACAAAACGGTGATTCCCAGCCAGATGCCAAGGAGTCACTACGAGACGTTCAAGAGGCAGTGCCGGGAGTTGCCCGAGGGGATGCGGCCAGCGAAAGGGGACGATGATGTGATGGCCTGGACGTTCTTTTTCGGCACCACCGACCCCATCACCAAGCGCCCGGATGGAAACCTTTTTCTGCTTGGTCTGGAACCGCGCAAGGTCACCAACATGATTCCCGGTCTGGATGACCTGACCCCTGCTGAACAGAACCTACTCGATACCGCGATTGCCGAGATGGAACGGAATCCACAAGCGATTATCCTGAGCAAGAGCCGCCTCAAGATCATGAATCTTCAGGTCGGTCAGCGGATCAAGGTGACGGGCCTCAGCTTCAAGGATTTGCTGCTTGAGTGCGACATCGTGGGCGAGTTGCCGGATGGGAAGTACGAGGGTCTCGGGTTCATGAACTCGGCGTACCTGTTTCAGCAACTCGATGCCTATCAGCGCGACAGGCTGAAGAGTAAGACGGGCGATCCACACCCGATGGCCGAGAAGTGCATCAATCTGATCTGGGTGAAGTTGCCGAACAAAGAAGCATTCGAGCGACTCAGCGCGATGGTCAACGACACCGGGAAATTCAACACTCCCCAGGTCAAACTGGAAACCGAATCCAGCGGGATTGGCACCTGGATCGAGTCGCTCAAAGACATCCTCTTCGGGATGAAATACGTCATGTCGCCCGCAATGGTGGCGATCATGTGTCTGGTGATCGCCAATGCCATCAGTATCGGCGTCCGCGAGCGGCGAACCGAGATGGCCGTTCTCAAGGTTCTCGGGTTTCAACCCCGACACGTTCTGCTTCTGGTACTCGGTGAAGCGATCCTGGTTGGATTGCTGGCCGGTGAGATGAGTACATTGCTGGCGTGGTTCATGATCGGCTCGTTCAAACTCCAACTCGCGTTTTTTGGCGCATTCTTCGTTCCCGCAAAAACATTACTCTACGGACCACTCCTGGGGGCGGTTGTCTCTATAGCTGGCAGTCTTGGCCCTGCGCTCTCTGCCAAGAACGTCAAGGTTGCCGAGGTGTTTGCGAAGGTGGCGTGAGTGTTGATTGTGAATTGGATGTTGTTGATTGTGGGTTGAACCAAGTCGCTTGCCGCGTGAGTACATGGATTCCACTGCGATTAATACAGTATCGAACACCATTTCCAAAAGCTCCCATGTGGTGGGATCGGCTGGTCCTGGCCTGATCCTACGCCTGGTGAAGCAGGTAATGAGGTTTGGGCGTTCTCTCATCAGCTTTATCGGCACGCTGTTCACAATCGGGTTCTCCGTTCTCCCACTCGCTGCGATGCTGGTTGCACTGCCTGCGGTGTCTCCGAACGAAGCTGTCTTGACCGACACCGTTCGCCCCACGAAATCCCGATGGCGGCGACTTGCCCGGCGATTGTCCGCAGTGGCGTCCGGATTAATCGTTCTCGTTGCTCTGTTCGCG
>DASZJS010000488.1:0-2123 GCA_035947935.1 Gemmata sp.
CGGTTGGACGGACCTCAAAGGTAAGTCATCGACGGAGCGCGCCAAAGCATTGATCGCCCTGGCGCACCCCGAGTTCCAAGGTGAGCTCACCGCGGCGGCCAAGAGCATGCACCTGATTTGAGAAGTTCAGGACACGAGGCCTACAGCCGTGCTAGTCAAAATTTTGAGCGCACTACTACCAATGGTCGTCACCTTTTTGCTCGGTTTCGTGGCGGCCTGGCGACACGATTTTGGGTCAAAGGATGCCTCGACCCTGAATCGGATGGTGCTTCAGTACGCAGTACCGCTGGCGCTTTTTGCCGGAACCGTTATGACGTCGCGCAAGGCACTCAGTCAGGATCTGCCGCTAGTTATTACCCTGTGCGTTGGCATCATTGGCTTCTACTGTGTAGTGTTTGTGTTTTCCCGACTAGTTCTTCATATGAAAGTGAGCAATAGCGCGCTGGCCGCGCTGACGGCTTCCGCGCCAGCAGTGCCTTTCGTTGGCCCAGCCGTGCTCGGCGATCTATTCGGAGGGCTCAGCGCCATTCCGATCGCGATAGCCAGCTTGGTCATCAATCTCACGGTCGTGCCAATCACGATTCTGTTTCTCGCAATGGATTCGACAGGCAGAGACTCAGAGAACAGACATTCTGTTCTGCAGACAAGAATGGATTCGCTATCGACCCCTAAATCATACGTCTCGGTGTTCACTGGCAAACTCGTGGAAACCGTCAAAGAGCCGATCGTTTGGGCACCGGTCCTCGCTTTCGTTATCGTGTTGAGCGGCCTCCGCATTCCTCAACTCATCGTCCACTCGCTTGCCCTGCTTGGCCACGCATCCGGAGGAGTCGCGCTCTTTGCCTGCGGGATCGTGCTTGCATCCGGGAAGATCAAAGTCAACCGGTATGTCTTGTTTTTCGTATTCCTGAAAAACATCATTCAGCCCGCCCTGGTTCTGGGTGGTTTGCGATGGAAGGGCTATGGCAATCCTGTGGTCAGTGAGGCTGTACTGACGACGGCCATTCCAGCCATGCCTATTGTGCTCATGCTTGCTTTACAGTACCGCGTCGCACAGGAGGCGGCAGCATCCTCCGTGTTCCTCAGCGTAATGGGCTCGATCGTCACGATGGGAGTCTTCATCGCTTTAACGCACTAAACAAAATGACCTTAACAACTAGAAACGGAGAATCCAAATCATGACTCAAGTTGAAGCTCTCGCAAAATATGCTGCCCGCGCTTCCTTCGACGACCTTTCGGCCGAATCACGCAGGCAGTTACCAATCCACATTCTAGACTCGCTGGCTTGCTGCATCGCCGCACTGGGCGCCGCCCCGATCAAGGCTTGCCACGAGCAAGTCGCGGAGTTCGGCGGCACCAGCCCCTGCACGTTGATCGGCGGTGGGCAGGCGAACCCCATCTACGCAGCGTTCTGGCATACCGCACTCGTACGCTACGTCGATTTTATGGACAACTTCCTGGCTCAAACCGAAACCTGCCATACCGCGGATAATTTCGGCGTGGCGCTTACCATCGCCGACTACGTGGGCGGCAGTGGACGCGATTTGATGCTCGCGGTGGCATTGGGCTACACGGTGCAGTCACGTTTTGTTGATCACGCCAACTTCATGAGCAGCGGCTTCGACCACACCGCGCAACTGGCCTTCTCGCACAACGCCGCTGCCGGCCGGCTACTCGGTCTAAGCGAGCAGCAGATTGGACATGCGATCGCGATGGCCGCGGTCAGCGATGCATCTTTCGCCGTTGTTCGTGCAAAGCCCCTGTCGCAGTGGAAGGGACTTGCTTCGTCCCAGTCGGCGCTCGGTGCCATGAACGCGCTGTTCATGGCCCGTCGTGGAGTGCAAGGGCCGTTGCAAGTCATTGAGGGCCCCCTAGGCATTGATCATCTCCTGGGGATGAAGATCAACATCGATTGGGACAAACAGGGGTACGACGGCGTCGTGGAGAGCACTGTCAAAAAGTACAACTCTATGATTCACACGCAGTCCGCGGTCCATTGCATGGTCGAACTCGCCAGGCAGAACAAACTCGATTCCGACAAAGTTGTCTCGATTGAGGCAGAGGTGTTCCAACTTGCCTTTGACTTCGCAGGTGGCGGGCTCTACGGCGCGGATAAAGTCATC
>DASZJS010000489.1:0-4340 GCA_035947935.1 Gemmata sp.
CGGTTGGACCAGACGTTTCCGTACCGCAATCACTGGATTGATATCGACTTGTCGCTCGAATGTTATGACCGGGATGTGTCGAGAAGCATGCAACAGATCGCAGATGAAACGTCGTGGGAGCGATAATGCCACCGATCGACCGGAAATCCTCCTCATGAGTGCGTTCCTCGCACCAAGACAAACGAATCTGATGTTGAAACGGGCGTCGCCTCTTGCGAACACCTCTGGCGTGGACCGAGAATGCTGCGAATCAGGTGTTTCTCGCGACTACCGGAGCAACCTTATACAACGCCATCGAACCTTTGCGAACCCCAGAACGCAAAACGATCAACGATCCGAGATATGGCTAAAAAGCATCCACCCTCTGTTTTTACCCGGGTGGTTGGAATGAGACATGGGGTTGGTATTGGGTTGACTCGCTCACTTTGTGCGCGCTCTGCCCACGCGTGGGCGACTGTCATCAGTTCGGGCGCGTTGAGTCGCCAGGGTCAGGACTGTCTGTCAGCGTCAGCGGTGTCATTAATCGAACAAGATTGCGATGATATATTTTGGCACTTTACAAGACGTTTCCCATCCCACTCACAGATTCAAACACCAGTCGCGGTCACAAATGGTCATGTGTCAAAGCCCCTAGACACATGCCTGACCGTCCCATAATAATCACTTCAATCATAAACAAACTCGTGATATGTGCGAGCGTGGTCCACGGCATCGACGTCCTTCACTTCTTCCTGCGCGGTTTGCGTGAGGGAGGCTTGCGGCCAGCGGTCTGGTGGTCGAGGTATTGGCGAATTTGCTCCTCGGAGAGCCCCGCAAGCCGTGCCTCCGGCGAGAACTTGTGCAACACTTCCTCCTGTTCTTCTGGCGTCAGTTTCGGGAAATACTTCACAAATAAATCGTGCTCAAAATCCTTCATTGTGTACAGGCTGAATCCCTTTACTCTTAAACTCTCGAAGAGCTGTCCCAGTATCCTGGTAAGCCTATCGTGTTCGCATGTCAACTAGGAACACTCTCATCATCCATACCGCAACGCCTCAATCGGATGAATTTTCGCTGCCCGGCGAGCCGGGTAGTACGCCGCGGCTGTGGTTACCACGACCGCAAACACAACCGCCCCAACCCACAACCACCACGGAAACACAAACACGGTCATCGTTACCAGCGTTTCTCCACCAGCCTGCTTTTCAATCAGGGTCCAGACCCATTGATCGGCTGGTATCGCCAACGCGCGGGCCAGAGCTAATCCCAGCCCGCTTCCCAATAAACCGATAAACGTCCCCTCCGTAAGAAATAGCCCCAAAATCTGGCCGCGAGTCGCCCCCACCGCTCGCAAAATGCCAATCTCCTTCGTTCGTTCCACAACGCTCGTTACCAGCGTGTTCGTGATCCCAATACCCGCCACGAAGAGCGCGATCATGGCGAACAGGTTCAACCCACCCGCGATCATCGTCACCTCGCGCTTCGCGTTCGCAAACCATTTCAGCGACGAATACGTCCCGAATCCCATCTCCTCCACGGCGGTCGCCGCACCGGGGAGATCGCCGCCGGGACGTACGCGAACGTCTGCCGAACGAACCTCGACATCTCGCGCCCACGGCAGGCGATTGAACAATTCACTCCCCTGCGGTTGGGTTAGAAACACACTCCCCTGCGACAGTTCCCACGATGCCAGTGGACCGCCCTTCTTGCGATCCTCCCGCGTGAGCAAGCGAGTCACACCACACACGTAATAGGTATCGGCGACTGTGGCAGCCGAATCCCTCGCCCGCTCATCGTCCGGATCGGGTTTCACCTCAAGGAGTCGCTTTAGCTCGACCTTTTCCGCCAGGGTCAGATCGAACAAGTCGAGCTTGTGCGGCAAAGCAGTCGTCAGCTTCTCGAGAAGTTCAGCCTGTGCGGCCGTCATCTCTTCGCCCGGAATCCGGCCCGTGAGAATCCGGGCCAGTGCCAGTGGCGGAGCATTCCGGATGCCGCCGACCACAACCCGCACCGGCATTCCGATCGCTCGCTCCAAATCGGCATCGCTGTGCCAGCCGAGGTCGTAGAGCACGAGTTCCGAGAGAACAACTTCCTTTGCACCATCCGAAGCCGGAAGGTGGCCGGCGATCAACCGGGTTTGCAGGTCAGCAAGCTGACCCGTCACGGCAAATCCACTCACCGACTTCGCCGCCCCGGCTGCCATAACGCGGGCTTCACTGTTGCGAAAGGTGCGAACCTCGACAACATCGGGCAGTGCTGCAATCGCTGCGAGCTTGTCGGGGGTGAGAGGCATCCTCTGTTTCCGCGGTCGCGTGGAAAGATAACGGTCGACCAGCGCCTCTCGAATCCGCTGCCTGCGGGTTTCCGACATATCGCCGCGAACGATCGTCTTGTCCGGTGGCACGCCCGAGAGGTCCGGGGGTGGTTCCTCAATGTGAACGATCAGCCGCCAAAAATCATCGCGGCTCTTGAATTCGTTCTCGATGAATGCCCGCAATCCGAACCCCAGCGATAGACTGAACGCTAGGGCACAAGTGCCCACCGTTACTCCAACGAGGGTAAGAGCCGTCCGAACCTTCTGCCGCCATAGCCCACCAAGTGCAAAGCGGGCGAGTTCACCGTATCGCATCAGACCCCCAGTCGCATTGCACCAGTTTTCAGCTTCGCAGTTTTCAGTGTTCAGTGTTCAGTGTTCAGTGTTCAGTTTTCAGTTTTCAGTCAAAACATTCAAACACCGCAAGCGTGGTTTCAGTCTACCAGGGGTGGAGCGACAGCTCCACCCCTGGCTACCATTACGCGTTCCTCCAGGGCTTCAGCAAGCGGTTGCCGAGCGACCACTCAAAAGCCCTGGAGGAACGCGTGATGGTAACCAGGGGTGGAGCGACAGCTCCACCCCTGGTAGCCTAAAAAACAGCAAACACCGAACACTAGCCCCGTTCTCCGATAGCTTCCATATTGTACTGTATGTCCGATCCTTTGCTCCCAGCGCTGCTTGGCGGGTCACCGGTGCGACCCGATGGTCCGCCGGTCTGGCCACAGCCAGACCCGGACGTGCAAGCCGCGATAGACTCCGCGGTCGCTTCAGGCATGTGGGGGCAGTACCACGGAGAACACGTCTGCGCGCTGGAATCCGAACTGGCCCAGTTCCACGGTGTCCCCCACGCCATCACCTGCGCAAGCGGCACTCTTGCAGTAGAAGCCGCACTGCGAACTCTTCGCGTTGGCCCCGGCGACGAAGTGGTGATGGCTGCGTATGACTACGAACCCAATTTCCTCACGCTCCACACAATTGGTGCAAAGCCTATCCTGATTGACATCTCCCCGAACAACTGGAATCTCGATCCCGATCAACTAGCCGCAGCGATCACCCCCCAGACCAAAGCCATTATCTGCTCGCATCTGCACGGCGGTATTATCCCCATGCGGGAAGTGATGGAGGTTGCCCGCAAGTGCGGCGTTGGAGTGGTAGAAGATGCCGCCCAGGCACCAGGCGCAACGGTGCAAGGAAAACCGGCAGGAACGTGGGGCGATATCGGAGTGCTGAGCTTCGGTGGGTCGAAACTACTTACGGCTGGACGAGGCGGAGCATTGTTGTTCTCCGACCCACAACTCCACCAGCGGGCAAAAGTGTGGTTACATCGCGGACTCCAGCAGTGGGCACCCCTTAGCGAATTACAAGCCGCAGCCCTCAGACCGCAATTGCGAAAACTTCGGCAAGCCACACTCACGCGATGGGAACGCGTCCGGGAGTTGATTGGTGTCGGGAGCACACTAGCGACAGTTCCGGGTCTCGTGGTTTTCTCCAACTCCGCTGCCGATTCGGTCCCGGCGTTCTACAAAGTTGGATTCCAGTACGACCCCACTGCATTCAGTCTGCCTCGAGAACTTTTCATCAAAGCACTGCGAGCCGAAGGGATCGCGTTCGATGTCGGGTTCAAATCGCTGCATATCGGCCGGTCTCCCTCAAGGTTTCGGGCCAGCGGCACACTGATCCACGCCATCGCGGCCCACGAACGCTGCGTACTTCTGCACCATCCCGTTCTCACTACTACAGCAGATGACGTGCAGTTGGTGGCGGATGCAGTGGTAAAAGTGTATCGTGCTGGAGTTGCAGGTCGATGGTCGTAAATTGTGGTTTGAACCGAAGGCCCAATCCAGCTCGTCTCTCGACGGACTGGGTTCGCCGAACAAGCGAGGTTTCGGTGTCCGGCGAACCCAGAGCTCTAGTTTTGAAGTAGTGCTTATTGCACAAGCCCAAAGTGCCACTGTTGATAACGAGACGCAGATGCACCTTCCATACAAGCCCCGAAGCGCCAGCGAGGGAAAGCTTTCCCCTCGCTGGCGCTTCGGGCTTGTATCGG
>DASZJS010000490.1:0-7915 GCA_035947935.1 Gemmata sp.
AGGCATCCCAGTAGGGTTGACGCGGATCAGTTCGTCTGGGCGTTCCGGTTTTCCAACGGCATCCTTCTCGGGCGAACGAACGCGGTGGAACATCTCCTCGAAGTTGAGTGTGCCGAGATAGGTCCAGGCAATGAGGATACCGACAAGGAATCCGGCATCCCCAATGCGGTTCACGATGAACGCCTTGTTCGCAGCGCGAGCGGCCGATGGTCGCTCGTAGTAGAAGCCGATCAGGAAGAACGAACACACCCCAACGAGTTCCCAGCTCACAAACACCTGGAACAGATTATCCGCTATCACCAGGTTGAGCATCGAGAAGCAGAACAACGAGAGATACAGGAAGAATCGACCAAAACGTCCGCGACGTGAGAAGTCCTGGGGCGAGCCATCAGAGGCGGGGGGATCTTCCGGGCTGTGTATCGGCGCAGCAAGTGTGTGAGCTTCGCCGCGTTGCAGATCGACCTCGTGATCCTCGACCTTCTCCTCGGCCTCATCCTTCATGTAGCCGAGCGAAAAGATAAAGATGAATGTTGCAATCACAGTGACCATTGCGAACACAACGGCCGTGAGATGGTCAATCCTGTACCCGACTTCCAGTGCGATGGCGAGCGATGGAGTCTGTCGGGTCGGGTCGGAGATCGGCTGTTTCTCCCACTCGGCAGGCGATGCGGAATCCAGAGGGCCAAGCCGCACCCAGTCGGTTCGTTCGGCCCAGCGGGTTGCAGCACTGGTTCCTTCGGTTGTGTCCGTGAGGAACACCACCAACCCGGTCACGGCAATGGTTGCGGCGAGGGCCATGCACGCGGTTGCAAGATAGGCACCGGTTTTGAGTGGCTTGTCGCCACCGAATACCCAGTACATCGATCCGGCAAACCCGTGCTGCTTGCGGAACGGCCGACACACCGCTCGCACTCCACCACCGACGAGAAGCAAAACGAACGCCCCGAGCGGCAGCAGAGTTGCGACCACATAGAGCCGACCCGGATTGGCTTCAAACCCCAGAATCATGGTTTCGTCGTTTCCAAACCCTATCCCTTCAATTCATCTGCCTCATCCACATCCACGGTGGCGTGGTTGTTGTAGAAGTTCAGAATGATTGCCAGAGCAACAGCAGTTTCAGCCGCAGCGAGGACAATCACCAGGAGCGCGAATACTTGTCCTTCGAGCCGGAAAGCGGGGTTGAACCGGGCAAACGCAACGAGATTGATATTCGCTGCGTTCAACACCAATTCGACACCCATCAACACGCCGATCGCGTTCCGCTTCGAGGCAATGCACACCACCCCGCAAACGAAGAGGAATGCTGCGAGGAGCAGGAACGGCTGTAGTCCGAGTTCGGTCATGGAGTGACTGTTGTAACGATTCCAAAAGGCGGATCAACTGGCTGGAAGCAGGAGTCTATCCGAGGGAAGTGGCATAAACAAGCACTTGCAAGCCCGTATTCCTACGTTCCACACATCCAGAAATCGGAAGCAGGGTGGAGATCGGAATTCCTTGTCGAAACACTGCGTTTCTGTTAGGGTACGAACGGAAAATGATCCATTCGCACCTTGGCCCTCGCCGCGCGTTTCAGGCGTTGTTGTAACCGCTGTCCGAGAAGGATTTGGTGGTTTCACCAAGCGTTCTTTTGGCAGCCCATCGCAGGTTTTGAAGTATCCGGCCCGTTATGCGCACCGGGTGGCGAGGACGCGGCCGTGATCCTGGACCGGAGATGCGACCATGCCCACCCTCCAGCTCCTCACCGGTCCTCAAGCGGGCATGCACTGGCCCGTGCTGGGCAATCGGTTCGTGATCGGCCGTGCCCGTTCATCGGACGTGGAGATCAACGACCCACAGGAAGGCACCTCTCAGCAGAACGTAAGCGTGAGTCGAAAGCACGCCCTCATCACCTTCGCCGACGATCAGTGGTACATTGAGGATGGGGATGGGGATGGGAAAAAAAGCCGCAATGGCACCTACGTCAACGACAAGAAGTTGCCTTACCCAGGTCGCCGCGTCCTCCGAGACCAGGATCGGATCCGCATCTGCGACTTCCGATTTATCTTTCGCCTGGACCAAGAAAGTACATTTTCCGTAGAGGCATCCGTCGGCCACCTGGATAGTAGCACGTGCTTGGACACCCAGCCGGCAGACCGGCTCCGCTTGCTCCTGGACATCAGCGCTGCGCTGCGAGGCACGCTCGATGCCGACGCCGTTCTGGACCGCGCCCTGGAGCACCTGTTCAAGATGTTCCCGCAGGCCGAGCGTGGACTGGTTGTTTTCCGGGAGGATCCCGCCGGACCTCTGGTGGTCCGCGTGCTTCGCACTCCTCATGGCAAACCGGCCGATCCGCGTTTCAGCTCCAGCGTTGTTCGCCGCTGTCTGGAGAGTATGGAGGCGATACTCGGCAACGACCTGCCCATCCAGTTCCCCGAGAGCGATAGCATTGGCACGCTGCCCAGCCGCTCGCTCATATGCACTCCGCTCTGGACGCCTGGCGGCCAGGCTCTGGGTGCGATCCAGCTCGATACGCGGATGGACGATCGGAAATTCACCCCGGACGACCTGCGACTGTTGCTGGGGGTCGCGAGTCAGGCTTCGATCTCGCTCAGCAACGCCCGCCTGCACCACGAGACACTGATCCTCCAGCGGCGAACGCGGGATCTGGAGGTGGCCCAACAGGTGCAGCGCGCTCTACTGCCACGCACGTTGCCCGAGGTGCCGGAATATGGGTTTTACACCCATTACGAGTCAGCGCAGGAGGTCGGTGGCGATTACTACGACTTCGTCCCACTACCCGATGGCCGCCTCGCTGTTCTGCTGGGCGACGTGGCGGGCAAAGGGGTCGCGGCCGCCCTCGTCGTGGCCAAGTTCAGCGTTGAAGCCCGCGTCTGCTTGGAGAACAATGCCGATCCGGCGGCGGCAGTGGACCGGCTGAACGCGCTAATGATTCGGGCCGCCGTGCCGGAGAAGTTCGTGACCCTGGCCGTGGCAGTCCTCGACCCGGTAACTCACACCGTCGTGGTGGTGAACGCCGGGCACCCTTCACCCATACTCCTCCGGGCTTCGGGAGAAGTAGAGGATGTAGCTTCGGACGATATCTCCGGGTTCCCGATCGGCATTGCCGAGGAGATACCGTACATGTCTCGGGAGGTGCGGCTCAAGCCGGGGGATCGGCTATTGGTGTTTAGCGACGGCGTGAGTGAGGCGCTGGATGTGAACGAGAAACTGTTCGGGACGCAAGGAATCCGAACTGCCGTCAGGGGTACATGCGGCTCCCCGCTCGCGACCGGCGAACACCTGCTTCAAGCGGTCAAGCGGCACACAGTGGGATGCGACCAGAATGACGACATTACCGTGGTCTGCTTCGGGCGATCGGCGGGTTGATGTCGAACGAACCCGCGGTTACCAGGTCCACGTTGGAGTAGGAGCGGAGCCACTCATTTGTTTGCGGATGTTGACTCCACGGTCGGATTGCTTGAGGAGTGGTTGCACCTGATCCACCGTGGCCGGATCAAATCCGGCCGTACCCAACAGCGTGCGAGCCAGTTTTGCGGCATCCACGGGATCAATTGCAGGTGTGGGCTTGGGTCGTCTGTCCTGGTAGCCAAGTTCAGCTCGCCGCCCCGGATCGTCCGGTGTACCGCCACCCGTCATGACCTGTGAGCCACCCGGCAACCCAACGTCCGGAATCGAATCGCGATCGGCACCAACTCTTCGGCCGGCCTTTTTCTCGGCCACCATTTGCCCGAGTTCCGAACACAGTACCGCAGCCAGTTCGGCATCGGATTTACACAGTTTCACCAGCCCCTCACTGATAAACAATTCCTCTGGCCCGCGGTGAAACAACACCGATTCCGGAACGCCAATCGTGTAGAACAACGGCTTAATTCCGATTAATGTGTTCTGAGCGACGATCAGGTTGCCCAGGGTTTCGACCCGTTCGGCGATCTGGAAACTGGCTTTTGGAAAGTTGGGTATAGGCGGAGTTTTCGGATCGTCCCACCCGATCAACTTGCGAACGGACCAATCGCCGTCCGTCGCGCACCCGATGGACGCGAGCGCTGCGAAAATCACGACCGCGATGCCAACGAGTGAACGGTACATGCCCAGACTCCTTCAGTTAAGAACGCAGGGCATACCTCCAACTGAAGAGCGAGTCGAGGCCAGATTTTTTAAGCAAAAGGTGTCTTCCGCTCGCACTTTAAGAATCCAATCAAACCGCAGAACTCTCTGATATGATGGAGTTTGCAGTTCTGGCTCGATGTGGGTTTTTCGTCCCGATTGTGGCGCGATTTTTGGGGTCTTGCGCTCCCGGAGAGGTTACCGTACTCTGTGCTGGGGGTTATCGCTCGCCATGCTTGTAATACCCCCCCTGGAAGTCCTATATTCTCCAATAGACCGGACTCTCGCTCTTCCCTCTGGCCGCTTTTGCCAGTCGATGTTACGTGAATGCTGGCTGCGCAGCATTGACGCTCATCCACGGGCAGAAGCTATTCCCCCGGCGGTGACATGGACGAGTTACACCATGAATGCGGCGTGGCGGCGTTGTACTACCTGCCAGGTCGCACCGACCGGTCATCCGTTTGGACGGGGGACCTGGATCAGTTGTCGCGCCGAATGCCTCGGATGTTGCTCGATCTCCAGAACCGCGGCCAGCTTGCGGCTGGGATGGCCACTTACAATCCCGATCGGGATAAGCTGGTCGATACCTACAAGGAAATCGGCACGGTCATTGAAGCGTTCCGGATGAACGACCCGGAGAAACACGCTTCCATCATGGATGACTATGCTGGTCGCGCCGCGATCGGGCATACGCGCTATGCCACCTGCGGAGCCACTTCCCGCAGATATGCCCAGCCGTTCGAGCGGCCACATGGCTGCAAATGGAAAATGTTCGCCTTCGCATTCAACGGCCAACTCGCTAACTTTGCCGAACTTCGCGAACAACTCCTCGCCAATCACGACTACCACCTCACCCGGGACAACGACACCGAAGTCATCATGCACTACATCTCCCACGAGATGCGTGGCGATGAGCGGCCAGATATCGTCGATATGTTCCGGCAACTGGCAGCCAAATTCGATGGTGCCTACAACCTCGTGTATCTGAACGCGATGGGCGAGATGGTCGTTCTCCGGGATCCAATCGGGATTCGGCCATTGTGCTACGCTCTGGATGGCCCCGTCTTCGGTGCAGCCAGTGAGAGTGTTGCTCTCCTGAACCTCGGATTCCGCAAAAGTTCCATCAAGTCGCTCGAACCCGGCGAGATGATCCTGATCCAGGACGGCAAATTGTCTATCCATCGATTTGCTCCGACTCGTCGCGTTGCACATTGTTTCTTTGAATGGGTCTACTTCGCCAATGTCGCCAGCAGTCTCGATGACCGAAGCGTCTACCTCTCTCGCCAACGACTCGGTCAGGAGTTGGCAAAGCAGGAAAAATTACTGGGGCGCGTTCCCCTCGATTCGGACGATACCGTCGTTGTCCCTGTCCCGGATACCGGTAAGGCTGCTGCCGATGCGATGGCTCATGCCCTCCGCATTCCGAGCGTCGAGGGACTGATCCGAAACCGATACATCGGTCGGACATTCATTGAGGGCGCGAATCGGGTAGACAAGGTGCGGCTGAAGTTCACCCCACTCCCCGAAGTTCTCTCGGGCAAGCGCGTTTTGCTGGTCGAGGATTCGATTGTCCGCAGCACCACGCTCAAGAGCCTGCTCCACCACCTGCGGGATCAGGGAGGAGCGAAGGAAGTTCATGTGCGGGTCGCCTGCCCACCGATCATTGCGCCATGTTTCTATGGAATCGACATGAGTACGGTTGGTGAGTTGTTCGCCCCGAAGTTCATGTCGTCGAAAGCGCCGACGGTGGCCGAACAGGATGCGATGGCAGCAGAACTCGGAGCCGATAGCCTCTTCTACTTGCCGGTCGAGGCCGTTGCCCGGTGCATCGATCTCCCTGCCGATCGGCTCTGCCGCGCGTGCGTCACGGGCGACTACCCGACGCCAACCGGTGAGAAACTCTATCAGCTCGCCCTCCGCAACCGCACAACCGGAGCCGATGCCGGCCGCACCTACGACCGACCGACCGAACCCCTGGTTTGTGCTGGGAAATGACACGGGGCGAATGCGGGGCTGTTTAATTGTTAAATTTGGGTGGCCGGGGCATCGCAAAGCCTCTGCCCCGGCCACCCAACCTATATCCGAGAATTAAACAGCCCTGGGGCGAATGCGATTGGTCTTCCGTTCTTTGCCGTTCTGGAAAACAATGGAGTTATCGGTTTTTCCGCCGAATGTCGAGTGAGGAATGAGGAACGGCCAAGGATGAAACCTATGTCCCACGAGCAGCCAGAACAACCGTTTATCGCTTACGAATTGCACCCGACCATTGAAACGCCGCTGGAAGCGGCGCCGATTAACCGGGACTGGATGGATAAGGCTCATCTGCGCCATCCGTATCGTTGTCTTCCGCTGGTCATTGCCAACCAATCCGGGTGGATTCTCCGATCGACCGCTGCCTTCCGGGCCTACTGGTATGGTGGACCGGCCAAGGAGGATGTCGAACTCCAATTCGAGGGGCAGCCCGATAACCGTATTGTCAGTCACTTCGGTAGCGGCGTTATCACATTCACGGTTCCGTACCTGTTCCGCACGCCGCCGGGCATCAATCTGTGGGTGAAGGGACCGTGCAATTTCGTGAAAGATGGGGTCCAGGCGCTGGAAGGGATTGTGGAAACGGATTGGCTGGCTTCCACATTCACCATGAACTGGAAAATTACACGGGTGTGTGAGTGGATACGGTTCGAGAAGGGTGAGCCCTTCTGCATGCTCGTTCCAATGCCTCGCGGGTTTGCGGAAAGCCTCATTCCCCAACGGGAAGCTATCGCAACGAACCCCGAACTCATGGCTCAATATCACGCATGGGAAGCCAGTCGAAGAGGATTCCTGGCCGATCTCTCCGGGAACAATCCCGAAGCTCTCAAACGGGGATGGCAGAAGGACTACTTCCAGGGCAAGACGCCCGATGGGAAAGATTTTGACTCGCACCAGACCCGTCTCGACATCCGTGAATTTCGACAGGCCGGAAGCGATGCACCGGAAATTGCAACAACCCCACTCGAAACCTCACCCACGGATCAACCCGGCCAACAAGGTTGAGCATGAGGGCGACCGGGAACTTACGTGGCGAGCAGGAAATGCTCTACCCAATCCACCCCGTCGCTAACGCTTTTTGAAGTTGCGCTTTTTATAGATGTTATGCGAAAAACCCGATACAAGCCCGAAGCGCCAGCGAGGGAAAAGCTGTCCCTCGCTGGCGCTTTGGGCTTGTAGGGATGGTGCTTCCGCACCTCGGTTCCAACCGTGGACCTTTGCGCCTTAACAAAAAGCGCAACTTCAAAACTAACGCTCAGGGTTCGCCCGGACAGTGTGACCTCTGTGCCCAGGCGAACTTAGAGCGTTAGCGGCGTTAGCGACGGGGTGGACTTTACATACATTGCTCGACTTACTACTCGATCAATTCACGCCGATGCCTATTGTGAAAGGTTTATGGCTCCCGGTACATATGCAACCCCGCGGACAGAAGTGAGCCCGAGTTTCGCCACGGCATCCGAGAGGTCTGCTGCGATCAGTTCCAGCTTGAGCGATTCGCGGTCGATCGCCGCGGGATTCACGAGGTCACCGCATCCTGTTTGTACGAGAACTGTCCGACAGCCGACCGCTGACCCGGCTTCCAAATCGCTCACACGGTCGCCGATCATCCACGATCCAGCCAGGTCGATACCGAGTTCCCGGGCAGCCTGAAGAAGCATACCCGGCTTTGGCTTCCGACACTCACACTCGCAGCGATACTCCGCTCGTTCCGCGGAGGGATGGTGAGGGCAGAAGTAGAACCCATCGACCCTGGCCTCGTAACCTCGCAGCAATTCGGCCA
>DASZJS010000491.1:0-4375 GCA_035947935.1 Gemmata sp.
GCCCCCGATGTAATGAGCTGTCCCGTGCTGGGATGGATGAGCAGCCCGGTCACTTTGCCGGTGTGAGCCTTCAGTTCGTGTTTGACTGCCTTTTCCTTCGGCTGTTTTGGGTCAATTGGCAGATTCCAGCCCTTGACCAGACCATCGCCGCCAGCAGTGAAAAGCAGCGGTTGTGCCGGGTGGAAAAGCCCACCAGTGACTCCATTCGCGTGGGCAGTAAGTTCTCCTTTTACCTTGCCCTGTCGGTCCCACAGAGTCAGAGTCCCATCGGAGCAGCCGGCGAGAATTGTCGCAGCGTCCGCTGAGATCGCAACGACATCAATTGGACCCTTCGCACCAGTGAATGTGCCCGCGGCAGTGTTGTTGGCAGTTGTCCCAAGCGTAACAGTCTTGTCGGCCGTTGCAAAAAGGAGCGTGTTGCCATCTGTGCTTGCGTAGAATGCAGTAATCGCCTCCTTCAGGACAGGGAAGGCACGAGTGGGCTGGGGTGGAAGCTGCCATGCCCGAAGAATGCCGTCGGAACTGGAGGTGAAGACCGATTGTCCGATCGCCAGCCCGGTGATGTCGGTGGTGCCGAGTGAATAGCTGGCAGATTGTTTGCCATCCGCGGCCCAGAAGCGAATGGTTCTATCCGCTCCCGCCGAAACCCACGTTGTTCCAGTAAGACCGAGTTGAGTCACTGCTCCCGTGTGTCCCTTGAGTTCAATAGCCCCCTTTTCCTCGCCTGCGGGGAATATTTTTGTTGTGCCATCTGCTCCAGCGACACCGAAGGTCTTCCCATCGGCAGCTACAAAAACTCGGGTTGCGGCACCAGATGTGCTATACGTTTTGATGGGGAAGTTGACGGGAACGTCCCAGATGCGAGCAAAGTTATCAGCACCACCACTAACGATTTGATCGCCCTTGGCATTGAAGGCTACGCTTAGCACTTGTCCGACATGCCCCTGTTGCCCGCCGTAAGTGCGAATTTCTCGACCAGTGGTGACATCAAACAGACGGACGTTGCGATCGAAACAGGCAGTTGCAACGAGAGTGCCATCGGGGCTGAGAGCAACAGCCTCAACGGTGTCCGTATGGCCTTTGAGAACGGTAACAATCCCCTGTGCTGGTGTAGGTTGACTTTTCAGCCCACCGGCGGCAGCGAACAAGGCGAAGGCAAGTATCGAAGTGGAACAAACGCGACTGGCAAACATGGAGAAGATCTCGGTGTGAGTGCGGGGTGGGGTGGAAGATTGCGGGCAGTGCGGGTAGTCTCGCACGCCGCGAGCGCGAAAGCAACCAAGGTGTCTTGGAGTCCGTTTGGATGGTCTGCCGATGAAAACTACAGCCCAGATGGATGACAGCCGTGTTTGAACTCCGCGATCCAGTTAGTTCAGCCTCCCATCTTGCAACGGCAATTTGGGCGGTGTTCGCAACGCTCCTCATGCTCCGACTGACTGCCCCTGGAGCGGGTCGTCGAGGCGCAGTGTTGGTATATGGTCTTTCGATGGTCGTGTTGTTCCTGGCGAGTGGGACGTTCCACGGGCTGAGTTACTCGCGATTGTTCCAGAAAATCGATCAGTCAGCCGTTTACATCCTGATAGCTGGGACGAACACACCGCTTTTGACAATCCTTCTCCGGGGCCTGTGGCGGCGATGGTTCCTCGTGCTTGTATGGGCCTTTGCACTGACTGGAGTTGCCTCGCTCTGGCTGCTACCGAGACCTCCACATCCCTTGGTTGTAGGTTTGTATCTGGGTCTGGGGTACCTCGGAACCATACCCATATTCCACTATTACCGGGCCGTCGGCTGGCGGGCAATGAATTGGCTGTGGCTTGGGGCCGCGTTTTATACTCTAGGGGCTGTGTGTGAACTCACGCAATGGCCGGTCATCGTCCCCGGTTGGGTTCAGGCTCATGAAGTGTTGCACCTCTGCGATTCGGCCGCGAGCCTGATGTTCTTCCTCTTCATCATTCGATATGTGATTCCGTTCTCGAGTGAACATCCTCAACACGATTCCAAGAATGCGGATAAACAGACACCTGAACTCGCTACAGCCGCGCCCGAAGAACGACGATCGCATTTCGGAGTTCGCGATGGGGTTGTTCAGCGGTGATTTCGCTGTGGTCTGATTCCTCAGTGTTTTCAGGTGTGTATGTAATTTGGTCAGGTTTTGAGTTGACTTCCCTTTGGCCAAATGTGAATATCCGAATAGCTGCTGGTTCTTGCCGGAGTCCCACCTAACCAACCGGATCACCCGGTGACCCGCCCGAAAAGTCCAGTGGTTCTCTGCGTTACGTCCCACCTTCACTAGTCCCAATCGCGTGTCTGGGAGCAAACCATGTTGCGATTTCTGGGCTCGTCTCACAAGTTCTGCGACGGCGTTTCTCGTCGGGATTTCTTGCAGATCGGTGCCTTCGGAGCAGGGCTTACTCTCGCCGACATGCTCCGGTTGAAGGCCGCGCCTCTTGGTTCGTCTGGTGCCAAAAAGCAAGGCCGATCGAACAAAGCCGCGATCATGATTTACTTGCCTGGCGGTCCATCTCACATGGACATGTATGACCTGAAGCCCGAAGCTCCGGTTGAGTTCAAGGGCGAATTTAACCCAATCAAAACGAACGTCGATGGCGTGCAGATTTGCGAACACTTCCCGATGCAGGCCAAGATGTGGGACAAGCTCGCCTGTATCCGCTCGATTGTTTCAACCGATGAACACAGCGATTCGCTTGTGATGACCGGCTACCCAGACCGTGTGAATCGGGTCGCCGATCACCCCTCTTTCGGTTCAGTGGTGTCGAAGCTCCGCAGCACCATCAACGGAGCTATTCCGCCCTATGTCTCCCTCCGGGGGATGAGCCGTGGAACCGAGCCAGGTTACCTCGGCATTGCTCACCGGCCATTCACTCCTGGTGGGCAGGGGAATGCCAACTTGAAACTGGCCAACGGTGTAACTGTCGAGCGTCTCGATGACCGGAAGAACCTGCTTGCCCAGTTCGATGACACTCGCCGCGATATCGATGCAAGCGGCACGATGATTGGGATGGATGCCTACACCGAAAAAGCGATTGAGATGGTCACCGCCGGCGTTGTGCGAGATGCTCTCGATCTCCGCAAGGAGGACCCGAAGACTGTCGAGCGGTACAAAGGTGTGGAGCAATTCCTGACAGCCCGCCGACTGGTCGAGGCAGGCGTCGGGTGTGTGACTTTGAGCATTGGCGGCTGGGATACTCACGGCCAGAACTTCCAGACCCTCAAGAAGCAACTGCCCAAGGTGGACCAGGGTATTGCCAACCTCATCCAGGATTTGCACGACCGCGGAATGGCCGATGATGTCGTGACGGTGATGTGGGGCGAGTTCGGACGAACTCCGAAAGTGAACATGAATGCTGGCCGCGATCACTGGTCGCCGGTCATGTCGGCGATGATCGCCGGTGGCGGGCTGAAGATGGGGCAGTCCGTTGGGACCAGCACGGACAAGGGCGAACGTCCCAAGGATCGGCCTTGCACGGTGCCGCAAGTCCTCAGCACCATCTACCGGGCCCTCGGGATCGACCCAAGCGCGACCTTCCCCAACGGTGCCGGCCGTCCGATGTACATTCTGGATGAGCGGGAGCCTGTCAAGGAATTACTGGGCTAAGATTGTGGCATCAACAAACAAGCCCAGGTCGAAGGCATTAAACCGCTGACCTGGGTGGGACATGAGATAAGAACTTCTCTGGGGCTGCAACGATCCTCCCTCACAGCCCCAACTCGATCATCACAGGGGATTCACATATGCGCTGGCTAATCATTCCTGTTCTCGCGCTCGGCGCGCTGTGCGATTCCGCATTCGGTGTAGAGCCATCGAAGGCCGTGACTTCGCTCTCAGTTTATCCGACTGTCCTCAAGCTCAAGGGCATGGATGATGCGCCACAACTGCTAATTTCCGGTAAGCGATCCGATGGACGTGAGATCGATCTGACACCTACAGCCAGTTACAACGTCTCGGATCCCAAAGTCATTCGAGTCGAACCAAGTGGCCGGGTGTTCCCGATCACGAATGGCACTGCCGAAATCACAGCCACGGTGAACGGGATGACGGTCAAAGTCTCTGTCACATCAGAGAAGATGGATACACCTCTTCCGATCAACTTCGCCAACCACGTTGTCCCGGTATTCACCAAACTCGGATGTAGTTCGGGTGGATGTCACGGAAAAATTGCAGGTCAAAACGGCTTCCGTCTTTCATTGCTCGGGTTCGACCCGCGTTTCGACTACGACAATCTGATGAAAGAAGCTCGCGGTCGCCGCGTCTTCCCCGCTGCTCCTGAAAAGAGTCTGCTTCTCACCAAGGCGACCGGAACTGCCGCTCACGGTGGTGGAAAGAAGATCGAAGTTGGTAGCGAAGAGTACAAGA
>DASZJS010000492.1:0-6119 GCA_035947935.1 Gemmata sp.
CGACGACCACATATTACCAGGGACTCGTCGGGCCTGGGACCGTGTTCGAGCCGGGGGTGCGGGTGACTCCGCTGTCGATCCCGGACGGGATGTCGAACACGGTCGCCCTGGTCGAGGCCGGGCCGCCGGCCGAGTGGACGAAGCCGGGCGGGATCGCGTACGACCCGAAGAAGCCGTTCCCGAAGCTCGCCGGGCCGTACACGAACGCCCTCATGGCCGGCCTCGCGGACGGGCGGCCTGTCGCGTTCAAGCCGGACGTGAAGGCGGACCTGCTCCGCAAGTTCATCGAGCGGGCCGACGGGTCGATTGTGGACGTCGACGCCGCTACGGTCGGGCAGTTCCCGCCGGGCAAGGAGGAGGCCGTCGCCGAGCTGATCGCGAGGGACAACGCCGCCCTCGCGGCCGAGGTCCGGCGGCTCCAGGCCGAGCGGGAGAAATTGGCCGCGGGTGGGGCGGTCGCGAAGCCGGCCGTCAGTGGGATCGAGAAGTTGGCCCGCGAAAACGAGGAGTTGAAGCGGCAGGTCGAAGCACTCCGCCAGGAGATCGAGCAGCTCAAGAAAGCGTCGCCTACGAAGCCGTAACTGGCACAGGGGCGGGTCGCCTTGGCCCGCCCCGCGTCACTTTTCGCAGCCCGACACCTCGGGCAGTTCGACCGCACTTGCCGCACGCAGCACCCGGCCTACCCCGAGTCGGGCGACGCTGGCGCGTGGTGGCCGAAGAGGGAGAGCCGATTCAGGAAGAGCGGACGTCTCCCGTAGAACGGCATCGGTTCGGCCGGGTGGGTTGTCGGTGCCGCAGGTCGGGCAGCGCTGGTCGGCTTTCAAAAGGTCGATCATTCGCGCTCCCTCGCATTTCCAACGACCCGGACGTTGAGGGGCGCTAAACAAGTACAGATTTGGATACCAAGCATCCCAGATATCCATTCGTTGGCTGTGACGACTCGGTTGTGATCGAACGATGAATGGGGTGGTAAATATTTTTTCATCTGAGCAATAGAACAAGCCAAACGCCCCAATCGGAAGTTGCTCTGCCAAGTTGGAACGGTGCCTTAACCAATGTCTTTGGACTGCCCACATTCTGGCAGTTACTCCTGCCGTTACTACCGGCAATGATTCAGAGCTGAAAACATGGATATTCATATTAGCCTTTCGGTAGATTGCCCACTCCGAAATGGGGCAGGCTCACTCCAAAATCGCAAAAGGTATAAAGTGCGATTGGCAACTATCATTTTTTATTCATAAGTCGCAGCCCACCCTTTTAGGTTTGCCACTTTTCAAGGGATTTTGTTCGATTTCTGGAAGGTACTATTTATGTCACTAAGAGATTATTCAGGGAGTTGAGACCTTTCGCTTTTCGGGCGGACTCGGAGCGTTAGGGAATGGGTAATGCGTTCTCGCTCGGGCTTGACGAGGGGCTAGGAGGAAGGTATCGGGGTCGAAACGAATTTTTCGCAGGAGTCCGTCATGCCCCGGTTACTGAGGCGTCTCGTGGTTTTATTCGCCCTGGTCGCTGTTGCACTGGCAGTCGGGTGTTCACACACGGCACCACAAGCCTCGCTCTCAGCGAACGGCTGATTTCGCATTCGGTGATTCTCACGGGTTGCCCAACCCTCGCAGTATTCGCTGCCATCGAGCAAACGCAAGCACGAGGAGAACCGCCAACTCCTGCTCCCCGATGTTACTCTGTTCTCTTTTTCGGCCCCCGAATCGCCTCTGCCGTGAGTGGGTTCTCCGGCCACGAGTGCCTGGGGTATCGCATCCGCAATTCTTTTCTCACGACTGGGTATCCGTTCCTCCAGAAACTTGCCAGATCATCGGTCACCTGCTGTGGACGGAAGTTCGGGGCAAGAAGGTGAAGTAGTACTTTTATCCGCCCACGGGCAACTCGGGGCGTCTCCAGCAAACCGAATAACTCCTGGATACGCACTGCCAGAATTGGAGATCGACCTTCCTCGTAATCTAAGCGGATGTGGCTTCCACTCGGCACTTCGATCCAATCCGGGGCTTCTGCTTCAACCGCACGAAACTGATCGTAGGTCAGTTGCCCCGTGAGGAGATCGAGCCAGGGGCCATTCCGCACATCGGTGAGCGATCGTCGCCCCTTGCAGAGTGATTCGAGCGAGTCCTTAAGATTGGCGGCATCGAACGCAGAAAGGTTCAACTCGGGCAACCATGCCCTCAAGCATCGCACGCGAGTTCGGAAGCGGCCTGCCTCGGAATCGAGAGCAGGCAACACCTTATCCAGTCGCTCCGCTGCCGCGATTGCGAGAATGCTCGCGGCCTCATCCTCATCGGCAATGTGGGCTGGAAGTTCATCGAGAACGAGGTCATCGAAACGAATCAGCTTGCGAGCCATTAGTTTTTCGGTTCGTTCATCGAACGTCACTTCGATACGAGATGTGATCTGTTCCAGCGAAAGCCAACCTCGTTCCACCCCAGATGCCAGCCGGACGAGCGAATCGGCCCCGGCTGCATCCACATCGACGCATACGAATAGTTCGGGCTCGCTAACGCCGCTGGCTGGCGTGAGTTTGACTCCCCGACCTCCCACAGTGACTGCGCGCGGGTTGTTCTTTTCTCGCCGTCTGGCAAGGCGATCCGGGTAAGCAGCAAGGAGGCAACGGAGTAAGGAATCGTCACCTGTGTGTCGTGGGCAGTTCAAACCTTCTCGTTCCAGGAGCCGGTACAACTGATCCCGAACTTCCAATACAGCACTTGCTCCTCCGAAGTGCAATCTTCCGAGTGGGCCATCAAGACGACCTCTTGCCTCGAATGCCTCCAGTGCTTCAACGCGATCGAGAACATCCGAAACGGTGGGTGGCGCGGTGCGGGTAGGTGGACCAGAATCGAATGCTCGAACAAAAGGGTCGCGTTCGGATAACAACGCTGCTGCGAGGGTGGCTCGTTCCGGGCAACCAAGACGTTGCCCTTCAATCAAAAGTCTGCCCAGTCGTGGGTGGACCGGAAAGCCCGCGGCAATTCGACCGGCATCAGTCAGAGATTTGTTCTCCACAAGCTGCAACAGTTCGAGGAGATGAACAGCTTGAGGGATCGCATCGGCGCGGGGAGCATTCAGCCAGGGGAAATTCACAACATCGGATTCGCCGAGAGCCAAAAGCTGAAGTACAGCTCCGCAAAGGTCAACTCGCTGAATCTCCGGCACAGTTTGTTCGGGTCGCCCACGGTGGCTTGGCTCATCCCACAAGCGAGTGCAGACTCCTGGCCGCGTTCTCCCGGCTCGCCCGGCGCGCTGATCGGCGGAGGCTCTTGAGATTGGCATCAACCGAAGCCGATCCATGCCAATTGATGGCTCGAATTCCAACTGGCGCACGAGCCCGGAATCGACCACGGCGGTTATGCCCTCGATAGTCACTGATGTTTCCGCGACATTCGTTGCCAGCACCACCTTGCGGCGATCGAGTTTCTGAAGTACACGATCTTGCTGTTCGGGCGGAAGATCGCCGTGCAAGGGCAACAGTTCCAAACCTTGTTGGGCCGCGACGCCCGCAAGTTCATCAACCGTCTGTCGTATCTCGCGCAATCCAGGCAGAAACGCCAGCACATCACCATCTGTCTCGTTCAATGCTTCCCGCACAGATGCGGCAACAGCTTCATGGATTGGTGTGTCGGGTCGGCGAGGTCGGTAGAAATGTTCCACAGGGAACATACGACCCTCGCTGTCCACGACCGGGCAAGTACCCAGATAATCGGAGATCGGGCCAGGCTCGACAGTCGCGGACATGATGACGGTCTTCAACTCGGGTCGGATGTTTTCGCGAATGAGCTTGACCATCCCCAGCGCGAGATCGGCTTCCAAACCTCGTTCGTGGAATTCATCGAACACGATGCACGCCACATCGTCGAGGAACGGGGAATCGTGAAGCATCCGCAGCAGCACGCCAGGAGTGACCGTGAGAACTCGCGTCCGAGGCCCTGCTTTGCGGTCGAACCGTACTTGATAGCCGAAGAGATCGCCAAGTGGAGTTCCGTGTTCGAGAGCCATCCGTCGGGCGGCAGCTCGGGCAGCCACGCGACGTGGTTCGAGCATTATCACCAACCCAGTAGCAGCAAGTCCGGATTCGACGATTGCGGGCGGGACTCGCGTGGTTTTCCCAGCTCCAGTCGGGGCGCGGAGTATCACAGCTCCGCTTGTACGAAGCGCAGCCAGCAGTTTTGGGAGTGCATCATCAATCGGAAGCGGTTCGCGGGGCATGCAGGCACGATAGCGGTATGGAAGGGTCGCAGCAATTAGGACCGGCGCATCAACAACTGTTGCGAGTCAGCCCAGGCCATCGGCTTTCAGCCTTCGACCTGGGCTGACAGAAGCGGCCCTTCAGGCCGCGGATACCGAGCCTGAAGGGCTCGTTCAAACAGCCCAGGTCGAAGGCCTGGGATTATTTGCAGCGTTGCTCAACGGGATTACCGTAGCCCCGGAAATCAGACCGCAACTCTATGAGTAATTACCACCCTAACTCACAGACTCTTCATTCGTTCCTTGTGGAGCGCGGGTCCGAGTTGTACACTCTGCGAGAAGCTTTCTTCTTTCCGGAGGGCCGTAGGTGAACCCACGCTGGTTAATCGTTGCTTTTCTGGCAGGCATCGCTGCGCCTGCGACCGCGCAAGAGAAGAAGCCTGAACTCCGCTGGGGCACCGACCCAACCGGAGGTGCCCCATACGTCTATCAGGACTCAGCCGGCCAGTTCATCGGGTTCGAGGTGGAACTGGCCTCCTATCTTGCCGAGAAGATCGGTCGCATCCCGGTAATGAAAAAAGGTGAGTGGAGCAAACTGCCGGATCTGCTCGACAAGAGTGCCGATGCGGATGAGGCCATTGATGTGGTCCTCAACGGGTACGAGTTGAGCGAGAGTCTTGCAAAGAGTAAAGCGGCAACAATTCCGTACTACGCCTATCGGCTCGTTCTGATTACGCAACAGGATAACGCAGCGATCACGACCTGGAACGATCACACGGTTATGAACCCACGAAAAAAGACGGTCGGCGTGCTGACGGGGTCCGTTGCTCAAGACTACACAAAGAACAGATTTGAAGCCTCGATTGACCTGGCGAGCGATGACGATGTGGCCAAGGTGATTGGACTTGTCCGGGATAAACGATTCGATGCCACGGTGCAGGATAACCCTGCGGCCATTTACTTCCTCAAGGAGATGCCGACCCTCAAGGCTGCCGGTGCGCCCCGTCAGATCGGGTTCTATGTAATGTACTTGCGGAAATCCGACCAGGAGTTGGCGGAAGCGTTGAACAACGCTGTGCGCGAGGGGATGAAGGATGGCACCCTCCGAAAGATTTACAAGAAATACGGCTTGTGGAACGATGACCAGGAGTGGTTGTGTTACACCCAGACAGGAACGTGGCCTTCAAGTGACGATGAGGAAGTGAAGGGAGAAGACACAGGACCGAAGGTTAATCCCTGGCCGCGGATGCTCAAGGAGTTGCTCCAAGCGGCTGGCATGACCATCTTGCTTTCTGTAACATCTTTCCCGCTGGCAATGGTGATCGGGCTGATGGTGGCTCTTGGGCGAGTCTATTCCCCGCGCTGGGTTTCCATCCCACTTGGGGTCTATGTGGAAGTGATCCGCGGCACCCCTCTCTTGCTTCAACTGTACACAATCTTTTATCTCGTCCCCAAACTTGGGCTGGGAATCGATTTCACTCCCCTTGAGGCCGGAATCATTGGGCTGGCAATAAATTATTCTGCTTATGAAGCAGAGAACTACCGGGCTGGGCTGCTCGCGATTCCAAAAGGGCAAATGGAGGCCGCACTCGCCCTTGGGTTGAAGCCAATTACGGCAATTCGGATGGTCATCGTTCCGCAAGCAGTGCGTATTGTGATTCCGCCAGTCACCAATGACTTCATCGCCCTGTTCAAAGACACATCGGTCTGTTCCGTGATCCTCATTACCGAACTGACCCGGAAGTATAACGAGCTGTACAACTTTAACCGCGATTACATCGTCGAACTCGCGTTTGTCACTGCCGCGCTTTACCTCATCATGAGCTATCCGATGGCACTCCTTGCTCGGGTGCTGGAACGGCGCATGGGCACAACTGGCGGAGGCATAGCCCGATGATTCGCGTCACGAACATCGTCAAGGTCCACGG
>DASZJS010000493.1:0-3626 GCA_035947935.1 Gemmata sp.
CATCGTTACGTTCTTCTCCCCTCAATAAAATTCTTTACGCTTGCACTCCGGAGCGGCCGTTCCGCAGCAGAGACGCGATCACCCCAGACAACTCCTCAGTGCGGCTGTCCCAAGTGCAATCGCGCACCGAGTTCTGGCGCACTTCCCGCTGGGAGGAGTTGTCGTGGCTGAGGACATCTTCCACCGCGGCGATGAATTCTTTGGCTGATCGATACGTGCGGATTCCCGGATTCCCCAGGTATTCATAGAGCGGAGCCATGACCACGGGCTTGCCACTCGCGAGATATTCCCGGACCTTGATGGCGCTGCCGTAACTGGTGAACTCGTTATCCGTTCGCCAGGGCAGCACACATACGTCGATATGCCGCAGATAGGCGGGCAATTCTGCGTAGGGCTTGGGGCCGAGAAAATGGACATTGGCGGCGGAAATCTGAACCAGATTCGATTTCCTTCCGATAAAGACCCAGTGCCAATCGGGTCTGAGCCGCGCCACTTCTTCGATCAAGGGGACATCCATGATGTAGTCGATCCAACCGATGTATCCCAATATTGGCCGCGGGATGAGCGCAATGTCGGGTGCGGTCTCCCGGGCTTCGGTTGCGAAATGGTCGAAGTCAACCGCTTGCTCAAGAAAATAACGGTGCGGCACTTCGGATTCTTCGTAAAGTTTGCGGCCTGAATACATCACCAGGGCCGACTTGTCCTTCAACTTGCGGTCGAATTCCTGAATCACGCTTCTCGAGACTGCGCCATCCTGGTTGGCTTCGTACTTGTCGGAGACGTGATAGAGCAACAGCTTCGCCCCCAATCCGTCCACGACGTCGGCGGCAAAAGGAATGCATACCCACAGCACCGGCCGGCGGATGCGACAGAACAGCATGGCAAGCCGGACTTGGGCCAGCAGCAAGACTCGATTGATGCGGCGGGCAAGATTGGACCCGTAAAACGGGAGTGACACCGGGGTAAGAACGTGCGGCCCGTTGGGGACCTTGCCGTACCAGCGAAAATAACTCTTCACTTTGCGCCGGATCTTCAGAAAGAAGTCGGGATTGGAAGGGCTGGGCAAACCCATGCCGATCGAGTTCACGAACAGCACCCGGTTCTGACCCGACAACCGCTTCAGGATGTGGTTTTTGGAGTGGGGATGGTGGTACCACCAGTTTTCTCCCGCAAAACAAACGATCGATTCACCTTTGAGCGAGTACTCCATGAGTGGCGCTAGGCGTCCCAGGTAATATGCGTATGAATGGACAGAGGGAGCAAACCATCGCCTGCCGCGGATATTCTGGTGCCCGCGAAAGTCGCTCCGTAGCATCTGGAGAGAGAGATGTTCCCGCAGGTCGCATGCATTTCGGCGGGCGCGCGCATCACCATCGAAATGGAACGCGGACCACAAATTCGAAAGCTGATCTCATTCCCGGCGTTTCGCAGCACCTCCACCTTCCAGGCGGGAGGCAGGTGAAGGTTGTGTTCAAAGCGGTGTTTCCCTCTGCCTTCCAGGCAATCCTCGAGGTAGAGACCGTGATCGTCCAACCTGAGGGAGCGCAAATGCGTGACCCCAAAGTTCCGATACCCAAAATGAGCAGCGCGTAGCCTCAGGTCACCGTTCTCCTGCGAGAATTCAATTGGGCTGACTTCGGCTTCGTTGCCCAGACAGAACAGGGCGTTAGGTCGCATCGGAATAGAGTTCTGCTCCTGTCCGTCTACGATTACGGTGTTGTGGGCTGCCGTGCTCCGGAAGCGATTACGCACCTCAGCCTCCCTGGTATAGAAGCAGGTACCGGAGTCACACAACAACTCGTCATTATCGACTCGCAGCACGATGCTCAACTTGTCATTATGGGTGTGGCCCCCCATGCCTCCGATACCGTTGGGAACGGCGAAAAACAATGCCTCGGCAAGGCCTCTACGCCCCACCGCGATTCCAGAGTGTGGAAACAGACTGGTCGATGCCGACTGCGCACGCGCAGAATCTTCCATCGCATCTGCCTTCGCGCCGACTCCGTACCATAGCCCATCTTCGCCGGCAGACGAAAGCGGGTCCGTGAGCAGCGCAACCCCTAGTCGCAAAAGACTGGCCACCTGGAGTGAGTTTCTCGCTTCGACCGGCAAATGCTCCATCTGGTCCAGGTCGTCGAACAACAATTCCACGCGGCCGTCGTCGCAGTCGCCAACCTGCGGGAGCTTTCCCGCCGAATCAGCCAGAGCGCCCATCCATCGATACATCGCGCGCAGCCTGTCCACAAAGCGCGGGTCGGGGGAGATTCCGTCGGACCGCATCAGCAGGAAGGCGGATGTGAATAGTTGCGTGACCAGAACATGGTAGCCGGTAGAAGCCTCGTAATTGCCTCCATCTTCATAGACCTCGCGCAGCATCTCTTGCTCGATCTTAGAAGCGTAGTGGGCCCGCCGCTCCTCCATCCCCGGCCCTTCGAGAAAGACCGCAAGGCAAAAAAGGCCGACGATATTAGCCAAATAGTGGTTTCCGCGATAAAGATGCGAAAACTCAATGTGCGACTCGACGAAGAGCAAGTGTTCCCGCAGGCTTCGTTCAACTGCCCGCAGCCATTCCCTCTCGTCGGGCCGAGCCGGACCAAGCAGATTGACTAGGAAGCAGATGCTCATTGCCCGCAACGCCGCCTCCATGGGCACGGTCCAGTTCACCCCCACGCCTACTGGATTCTGTTCGGCCCAATCGGCCACCAGATCCATGGAAGTGGTGCGGTATTGCTCTCGACCTGTCAGCCGGTAAGCTTTCCCCAGAACAGGAAGATGTTGAAGTCGCGAGAGTTCCCAAGGCACCTTCACATCCGAACCGTCGTGTCGAACCGTGGATATTTCTTCGGCGGAAACGAGCGGCCAGTCTTTTCCCGAAACAAAATCGAGGTTCCAACGGGGTAGCCGCCCAAGATCGAGGGTCCCGTACCCCAGGAATGGAAACTGCCCCGAGCAAACTTGGTCGGCAACGCTCACCATGACGGCCGAGGCACGTGCGCTGCATAGGGAGACCTCGGGCCGGTAGTACTCCGGCCAGCGCAAACGGAACTGGCCCCCGGAGTGGTGAACCGTCGATAGGAAACGCTTCTTGTTCCACAGCCTCCTGGTTCGCCATAGTACTTCGCGCGCGAGCAGGATCGGCGAACTGTTCCGAACGACAAAACCAATCGGCCTCATGTCGGCATGACCGACAGCGGATCGGCGAGAACCGGCGGAGGGAGGTACGAACCCTTCACAATGATCAACGTGACAACGATGCAAATGAGCGTGTAACAAATTGAAGAAACCACAGATGCCCCGACAATGCCATAGGCCGGGATCGCCCACAGATTCAATGCAATATTGGCGACACAACAGAGCAACCATCCCCCGACCACGATCTTGGGAAAGCCCTTACTGTTGAGGAATTGAACCAGCACCGTTTCGATGCCCAGGAAGAAAATGCCGGGAAGCAGCCAGATGAAGGCCGGGACGGCGGGCATGAATGCGGGGCCGAAGAATATGCGAACCACAGGCTGGGCAAACGCAAAGGCCACCAGGACGACTGGCAGCATCGTCAGCCCGGTCAGGACGGCAGTCTTGCGGGCGAGATTCCACCTCCGCGTCTCGTCGGCCATCGCGGAGAGCCG
>DASZJS010000494.1:0-4597 GCA_035947935.1 Gemmata sp.
GCATAACAACCGCGACAATCGCGAGCCTTGGGTACGGTGTGGTGAGATGAGATGTCCTTCGCGCTTTTTGCAAGCCCGAATCGCTCGTTTTTGAAGTTGCGATTTTTATGGTTGTTATGCGAAAAGCCCGATACAAGCCCGAAGCGCCAGCGAGAGAAAAGCTGTCCCTCGCTGGCGCTTCGGGCTTGTGTAGATGGTGCTTACGCACCTCGGTCTCAACTGCGGACTTTTGGGCTCAAGCAATACGCTCAACTTCAAAGAGCGCCCGCGAGGACGGCTTTTCCCTCATTGGCACCTCGGGCTTGTAACATGGGCACTCAAATTGCCGGTTACGAATATAGGGATCATTTCTTCACAGATGCGATTGCTCTGGCTTCGGTGTTGTGAACTTCAAACAATTTGGCTCCGCCCATCATCTCAAACCCTTCCTTGGCGTTCTCGGTGAGACAGCACACGATGATGCGCCCTCCCAGCGCCCGCATATCCTGAAGAGCCTGGAGCAGCAGCCGGTAGAAGGCTGAAGGGAACAAATCGATGAGTCCGAAGTTCAGAATTACCGTCCCACCGTGTGGAAGTCCTGCAATGGCTCCCGCATGTAATTGCTTGTAAAGAGTTGTCTTGCCAATTTCGTCATGATCATCAAGGGCGTCGCGGACATCCGGACGAACGAATCGGGCAACCCGGATCGTCTCCGCGGGGGTTTCACAAATGATGTTAATGCTCATGGAACACTCTCGTTGGGATTGAGGATCAACTGGTTCGTTCAATTCCCAGGATCGTGAAGTCATCTTCGAACTCGGCACCCTGCATGTGAGCAGTGACGCGATTAATCAGTCCGTTCACAACATCGGGTAAAGGGTTATCGATTGAGCCGGAGAAATGCGCTGTCAGGCGCTGTCGGCCAAACGGCTCACCGGCCTTGCTACGAGTCTCCCAGAGGCCATCGGTAAAGAGTAGGAGCCGATCCCCAATCTCCAGGTTCCAGGCAACTGTTGTGTAGACTTCCGGCTCGAACCCAAGAACCGACCCCACGGGGGTTAGATCGATGCTCGACAACCGGCCATGACGGTTCACCCGCAAGGGCGGATGATGCCCGGCTGCGGCCCAGGCGACCTTGCCGCCAGGTGCGAGCACGAGATAAACACCCGTCATGAAAAGGTCGGACGGGATCAACCGATGAAACATCGCGCCAAGTCGGTTGAGGGTAACGCCGGGGTCGTGGTGGACATCGTGTGTGTGCAGGATCGTCCGCACGATCGCCATCAGCATGCTTGCCGCTGGCCCATGCCCACTCCCATCCCCAAGAAATGCCGCGGTATTCCCATCGGGTCGGCGAAAGAAATCGTGATAATCGCCGGTGACGATAAACGCCGGGCGGTAGGCGAAGAACAGTTGATACCCGGCAACCTCTGGTGCAACCTGCGGCAAAATTCGACGCTGGAGGTTACACAGTTTGCCCCACCCAGCCTTGTCCTCAGCGCTCCCCGAAACATAAGGAGACGGCCAGCGCCCGGAACCCGGGTTGGGTGGTGGGTCATGGCCTGTCGGTGGCACAGTGCGAGTCCTGGAAGGGATGAGGTTGAGGACAGGCAACCTTAACCGCAGAGTATCACATCGAAACCGAAGCCGCAACGACCCATCCGCTGTAAGAACGACAATGCCCGAATCTCATTAGTGTGTCCGCCTCGTCGCGAATCTGCCGTGAAGTAATTTGAGTGGTATGGTAGACTCTTTCCTATCCATCAATGAGACTGCCGGAATGCCGTTGGAGAGAACTGCGATGCTCAGAGTTACCGGTGAAGGCGGATCGGATTGTTCGGGTCTCACCCGAAGGAGTTTCATTCAAGCTGGGGTTCTTGGTGGTGCGATTGGGCTTGGAGATCTGTTCCGTGCCCGAGCTATTGCGGAATCAAAACCGCCCGTGTCCGATCCGTGCGTCATTCTCTTTTGGATGAGCGGTGGACCTGGCCACATGGAAACGTGGGATCCCAAGCCGAACGCTGTTTCAGAATTCCGCGGGCCATTTGGCGCAACCCAGACCTCCATCCCTGGTATCCAGTTTGGCGAACTCTTGCCGGAGCATGCGAAGATCGCGGATAAACTTGCGATCCTGCGCGGCGTCTGCCATGGCACCGGCGACCACACCAAGGCCAATCACTGGATGCTTACGGGCTTTGAAGGCCCAGCATTCAACGCCCCGGACTTTATGACCCAGCGACGACCGAGCATGGGGTCGGCGGTCGCCAAGCTGCATGGGGCGAACCGCCCTGGTTTACCTCCTTACGCTGCCGTCCCCCATCTCCGTGGAGGCACTGATAACTTCTTCCACTATGCCGCGTACCTCGGTCGTGGGGCCAATCCGTTCATAACGGAATCGGACCCAAACACGCCCGAGTTCCGCGTCCGCAATCTGGCACTCCCAAAAGAGGTGCCAATCGGGCGGTTGGAAGACCGTCGAAGCCTGCTTGAATCGCTCGATGCTCATCGGCGCGAGGCCGATCGCTCGGCCGCTGACCTCGACCCACATATGCAGCGGGCATTCTCTCTTTTAACCGGTAAGCAGGCGGTCGCTGCGTTCGATATCGCTGCCGAACCCGACAAACTCCGCGATCGATATGGCCGCCATACCTTTGGCCAAAGCGCATTACTTGCCCGGCGATTGATTGAGGCAGGCGTGACGTTCGTGACGGTGAACTGCGTGCCCTGGGACCACCACGGCACCGCAGGACGGCACCGGACGGATGTGGGCGGAAAACTCCTGATCCCTCCATTCGACCAGGCATTGGCTGCGCTTGTTCGAGATCTCATCGACCGCGGATTGTACGAGCGAACTCTGATCGTCGCGATGGGCGAGTTTGGCAGAACGCCGCGTATGAACCCGGAGGGCGGTCGGGATCATTGGGGAAATGTCTTCAGCGTCCTGATGGGCTGCGGATCGATGAAGATGGGGCAGACCATCGGCCGGAGCAATACACGCGGCGAATACCCCACAGACCGACCAACTTCTCCCGAGGATGTCACAGCGACCGTGTTTCATCATCTGGGGATCGATGCCCGGAGTGTTCGCTTCACTGATGACCTCATGCGACCAACAGCACTCGTTGAGACAGGCCAGCCAATCCGAGAACTCGTTCGCTAATCCATCCGACAAAGCAATACAGGCGAAGCTTCAAACTCTTGGGGTTTTCAGGGCTGTACGACCCAAACCAGAGTCAATCTCAACTCATTGAGGAGCCCATCTCGACCGATCCCGCCCGTTGGTGTACAACTTCCGGTAACGGGAGGGTCGAATGCGTCAATTTATTGGCTGTGCGGTCGGAGCATTGATCGCTGCAATTGCACTGGGGTGTGGGTCTGGCAAGGAACTACCGGATGAGGTTCCCCACACTAAAGAGGCGGGAGCAATTCCTCCCGATCCAGTTGAGAAAGCGCCCGAAGCATCGGACCCGGCTGCAAAGGCCATCGCCGATCGCGCAATCAAAGCTATCACCCAAAATCAATCAGATCTCTTGATGAAGGTCCGGAATTGCAAGCTGACGGCACACGGCTTATTCCAACTCCCTAAAAATCAGACAATGACCGAAGCCAAATGCCTCATTCAGAGCATGTGGCCCGACCGTGGGCAAGTGACCTACGACTTCGGTGGATCTCAAAAGTTGGTATTTGGCAAGCGAGGTGTGTTCGGCTGGTGGGTCAATTCTCCATTGCCTTATGTTGCACCATCGGAAATCGCACAGGTCATCCAGACCGATTTGATGGCCCAGCAATGGTTTTTGCTGGGTTTGGGTTTGGCAGAGTCCGGCGCGGTGTTTTTCGATCCGAAGAATGAAAAGACTGCGAAGAGCAGCACAACAACCATCAAAGTCGGTTTGAAAGATCTCATCGTGTATCGAGTTGCTTTCGATGACCAGTCCGGGTTGCCTGTGCGAATCGAATATGCACCCTTGGAGATTGGTCAACGGGTCCGAGTCAGGAAGGTAATTACTGCCTCAGACCCAGCGCCGGCTAGCGGATTGATGCTTCCAACGACCATATCGTTGACTCAGAATGAACAGCTTGCATATCGCTGGACAGTCGACCTCTGGGAATTCCCTGGGAAAATGGATGATGCCGCATTCGACCCACCGAAGTGAGCTGGGGCCAAGGTTAGAATGGTTACACTTGAAGCAGGCAACTCTGACACAAGCCCGAAGCGCCAGCGAGGGACAGCTTGTCCCTCGCCGGCGCTTTTTGAAGTTGCGCGTTTGTTCAGGCCCAAAGGTCCGCAGTTGGAATCAAGGTGCGGAAGCACCTTCCCTCCAAGCCCGAAGCGCCAGAGCGCCAGCGAGGGAAAAGCTATCCCTCAAAGGGAAAGCGACGACCGCTTCGCGACGACCCCCCAATCGACGGCGTTGCGAAAGGTGTTTTGCACTCCCCCCACCCGCCGCTTCGCGGCGACCTCCCCCACAAGGTCCACAAGGGGGGAGGTTAAAAACCCTAGCCGACAGCACGATTTAATAACCTCCCCCCGTGTGGACCTTGTGGGGGAGGTCGCCGCGAAGCGGCGGGTGGGGGGAGTGCAAAACACCTTTCGCAACGCCGTCGATTGGGGGGTCGT
>DASZJS010000495.1:0-3162 GCA_035947935.1 Gemmata sp.
CGCGAGTGAAAGGAACGAGCCAATGCCCTGAGCCATAGCCGAAGGAAGGGGAACATAGGCCAGAGTTATAGCAGGCTGCCCAGATGAGGAAATCTTGTAAACTGTTGATTTCCCAGGCGGCCAGAATTTTGGCGAATGACAGGGAATCGGCACCATAGATCTGCATTTTCCACGGGATGCTCCGGCTCGGGAATAGGCCTTTCGTTTTTCTGCGAAACGGGTAGCATCGCAGGTTACTTCTCGGCCGGTGGTTGTGTTATAATTTAAGACACTGGGAACATAAGTATCCTTCCAAGAATTAGTGGTCACACTTCAGAATTGTCTCCATGATGGTTCCAAAAATCTAGTCGCAGCCGTGAGCAGATCCATGGCACAAGCACGGAACCTGCAGTCCGTGTTCCCCTGCCTTTGCCGCGCTGCGGCGCATCATGGAGGCGGACTTGGCGAAAAATTCGCGCAAAGCCGGAACAAGTTCCAGGGCGGAAATTCGAACTCACATCACATATGGCGAACGCTTGGCGGACGCTGTCATCGATGTCGTGGCTTCAAAAGATCGAGACGGACTCGATGTCCTTTCTTGGGACGGAAAGACGGTGTTCACCGCACCGCAAATCACCTATCGCGGCG
Source organism: Gemmata sp. (assembly GCA_035947935.1). Classification (GTDB taxonomy): domain Bacteria; phylum Planctomycetota; class Planctomycetia; order Gemmatales; family Gemmataceae; genus Gemmata. Next base: position 628 of record DASZJS010000495.1, read on the forward strand.
TTAGTTATCTTGCCCCCGACCTGGACCCGAGCATCCGCCAGGCCCTACGGTTCCCGAATGGTATAACTGATTACGGTAGCTCAGCAAAGCTATTCACGAGTATCGCCAATCTATCCCGTGAACACCTGGGGTTTCCCGAAGACCTAGCGGCGTTCACGACTTGCTGGAATCTTGCTACCTGGGTTCCGGAACGGATGCTGATCCCGCTCACGATGTGTGTGACCGCGACCAGGTGCCAGGTTCTCAACCTGTTTCGGATGCTCCACTCCCTGTGTCGTCGTCCGCTCATGGTGGCTGAACTTTCTCGTCGGCTCCCAATCTTCCTGCATCCGACTCTGTTGGTGGATGACCCAAAGCTGTCGCCTAAATCCTGCGCTTTTTGGCGTGCCGCCAGCCTCCCCGGCGTGGTCGTCTCGGCAACCAGGAGCAGGGTCTGCGAGCTCGCCTGCTTAAAAGCGGTTCGTTTGCAACCGACAGACTCCCTGGATGCGTGGGGTGAGGACGCGATGCACCTTGTGCTTCCGCCGACCGAATTTCCTCCGCTTAGCGATCGCCTGTTGGCAAGTATCGCGGCCGAGTTCCAGCCAAAGCTTGAGATGTATCGCCTACGGCGCTTGAACGGGAACGAGAAGTTCGCCCGTCCCTCGTCGGGGCTCTCAAAGGTTGAGCTTGCACGCAACTTGTTTGCATGCATCCCGGACGACGCTGGAATCGTCCGGATCCTGACTCCGTTGCTCGAATCGCACCAGCAAGAGATTCTGGCGCGGCGCTCTCGTAATCCCCAGGTCGCGATTGTGAAAGCAGTTTGGGTTCCAGCGCACGCGCCGGGCAAGATGAGCATCAGCGAAGTCGCAAAGCGTGCAAATGTCCTCCTGCGCTCTGACGATGAAATGTACGTATACAGTCCCCGGGAAGTCGGATGGCTGCTCCGGCAGTTGCGACTGCAGACCCACCGCACCCCGAACTGCAAGGTCCTGCAGTTCTCCAGCGAGATCCGCCGGCGGGTCCACGAGCTGGCTCGGGAGCTCGGGGTACAGTTGCCAACGGTGCAGGGTTGCCCAGATTGCAAGGAACTGCAAACGATTGATCAGTACCCGGTTATGTAGTTTATGTAATTTATGCCGTTTTTTAGGAGGAGCAAATGCCGATCCGAAAACTTCGTCTGAGCCGGTTGGAAGAAGCGGAGCGCCTGGTTTGCTTGCAACAACTGCGAGCTGAAGGCCACGATGTCGAAATCCCGGAAGAATTGCAGGAACACTCTCGCGCTTTGGACATCCACATTGGCCCGCCGGAGGAAAACATAATCCGTCAACTTCCAAATGGAGGTATTGGCTGCGCGGTGTGGGCACGGCTGATTGCCCGGCGAACCGGTGTGATCTTGGAAGACTTCGGGCTCGCAGCCGCGTGGGATCCGGACTTGATCCCTCTCTCTCCTGGAAAAAAAGACCTCTACTCCTTCGCACGGGGTTTCGATTTTACACGCGAAGAAGTTCTGAACCACCGAATTGAGAAACCGCTTCGGTTTCATCATCGCGGATACTTGGCCGAGGGCTGGCTCCTCGCGTTAGGCCAGGAGCCGATTCCCGACACTTATCGACACGGGATGACGGCACGGCTGGAAGTGAGGCTCACCGATCAGTTCGGAGGTCATCACTTTGCTCAGGCGGACGCTTTCGTCGAGCGCAGCGTGCACCAGAAAGCCCCCGTTTTGCGACCAGTGAAATTCCCGGGATTGCTTGAGCCGTTGGTGCCGGAAATGAGTTCTGCAGACGAAAGGAGCGGAAACGTCACCGCCCGAATTAAAGACAAGGTTCCCGCTGGAGCGCCCGCTATTCGGGGGCCGCAAGAGCAAGACCTCGTCGAGGCCTTCTGAAAGTCTTCTTCTCCTTCGTGAGGGTCTATCGGCAGCTAAGCGCCATGCGTTGCATCCACTTGCGAAAATCTGAGGGTGGGACGTCCCCCAACGCCCCACCCGTGCTCGGGCGAACCTGCCGAGCGGTGAATTTCTACTTGAAGATGATCACTCCGAAGGTTCCAGCCAGATTGTTGCTGGGACCGGCAGTGAAGAATAAGTGGTTCTTGCCACCATTATTTGGCGTTCCTCCGCCGAACTCAATTCCCCAAAGCTGGTTGATATGGATCACCTTCCCGTTAGTGTCCTTGATCGCACCGACGAACTTACCGGTGACGGCGTTGAACGCGTTAATCGTCCCGCTATTGGTGTTATTCGAGACCAGCAGCGCATTGCTGAATGGGCCAAAGTTATTCGGCGCCACGGTTAGGCCCCAAGGTTGGTTCAGCGGTGCGCCTTGCACAAGATGCTGCACCAAGGTCCCATTTTCTTTGAAGACATCGACGAATCCACCGGAACCACCCGTCTGACTGGCAAACGCCACGTAGACCAGACCGTTGATATCCTGGATACCGAAAGGCGCGAATCCTGCGGGGAGGGTCGTGTCGGTAAACGACTTCACGAGTTTGAAGGTGTCGTCATACATGTCCACCTTGTTGTGAGCCGTGTCAGCAGCGTACAGA
>DASZJS010000496.1:0-4246 GCA_035947935.1 Gemmata sp.
CCAGTCTATGCTTGCATCGTGCCGCCACTCCTGACGCTGGGCGATTTCACACCCCATAAACAGGAGCTTCTTTCCGGTCATCGCCCACTGGTAGGAGAACAACAGCCGCAGACCGGCATACTTCTGCCACTCATCGCCGGCCATTTTGTCCCATAATGGGCCTTTCCCTTGCACAACCTCATCGTGAGAGAGTGGCAGTATGAAATTCTCGTTGTAAGCGTAAAGCATTCGGAACGTCAGGTCGTTCTGGTGGTGCTTTCGGTGAATGGGGTCGTACTGGAAGTATCGCAGAGTATCGTGCATCCATCCCATATCCCATTTGAAGCCAAAGCCAAGGCCGCCAACATAGGTTGGTCGGGACACCATCGCCCAGGCAGTCGATTCCTCGGCGTAGGTCTGGACATCCGGGAAGTTTCGATAGACTTCCTCGTTGAATCGGCGCAGGAATGAGATGGCATCGATGTTTTCTTTCCCACCGTACTGGTTGGGCACCCACCCGCCGTCCTTACGGGAGTAATCCAGATACAGCATCGATGCGACGGCATCCACCCGCAGTCCATCGATGTGGTATTTGTCCAGCCAGAACAGACCGGATGAGAGCAGGAAGCTGCGCACCTCGTGTCGACCATAATTGAACACATAGCTACCCCAGTCCGGGTGGAACCCCTGGCGCTTATCGGCGTGCTCAAAAAGGTGGGTACCGTCGAACACGCTCAGGGAAAATTCATCGGTGGCGAAGTGACTGGGAACCCAGTCCAGGATGAACCCGATGCCGTGTTGGTGCAGGGTATCGATGAGCACCATCAAATCCTGCGGCGTTCCATACCGACTGGTTGGCGCAAAATACCCGGTTACCTGATAGCCCCAGGACGCAAAGAACGGGTGTTCGGTGATCGGCAAAACCTCGACGTGCGTAAAGCCCATCTCCTTGCAGTACGCAGCGAGTTTCGAGCCCAGTTCGCGATAGTTCAGGGAATGATAAGGGGGGTCGGCCTGCCGCATCCACGAACCGAGATGCACTTCGTAAATGCTGATTGGGGCATCGTGCCCGCTCTTCGCCTTGCGATTCGCCATCCAATCCGAATCGTTCCAGGTGTATTTCAGATCCCAGGTGACGGCGGCTGCTTTTGGTGGAACCTCGCAGGTGAACGCGAACGGGTCGGTCTTCTCGACCTTGAACCCGCCCGGAGCCGCGATGTGGTACTTGTAACAGATGCCCTGGCGAACTCCGGGGATGAACCCCGCCCACACCCCACTCGACCCGATCATCTGGAGCGGATGGCGGGCAGGATCCCACGCATTGAAATCGCCAACCACAGCCACATAGTCCGCGTTCGGTGCCCAGACCGCAAAGTGGAACCCCGGCACCCCGCCAGAGGTAACCGGATGCGAACCGAGCTTGTCGTAGAGCCGCAGGTGGCTGCCTTCGTTGAAGAGATAGAGATCCTGTGGACCGAACCAGGGTCGGTCGGGAGAGTGCGTCCCGGCCGGAGTGGATTCGGACCCAAATGGTAGATATCGTGACTCGCCGGAGTGGCTCATGGGGCGGCTCGAAACTCGCAGACGGGATGGGAGAGAAGGGGCAGCGGCAAGGAAATTGCGTCACGGAACTCCCTGCGATGCCCGCTGTGACGATCTTCCTTCCGACCGATGCTCACTACAAGGAAGAAGTATCGGAAACGCACGAGAACTGCCAGACACAATGGCAGTAACCCTTGAGATTTGATAATGCCAGCAACGATCGTGCCGGATTAATGAGCAAGAAACGTCAGCGAAGGGAGATGGGTCTTTCTATCTTCACAGACTTAATTACGAGCGGGGATTCGAATTGATCGCCGACCGCCGGGCAGAGCCGCTCAAGAAGCGGCCTGGGAGCGGTCGGAGAAGTGGCATGAACTCACAAGGCTGATGGTCAGGAAAAAGAGTCCATTTCTCCTCACTTCTTTTCTAATTTCCTGACGAGAACGTCCACTATCGTGTCCAGCTTCGCACTGCTGCCGTGCCCCACGTACTGGATGACACCATCGGCATCCAGGACGTAGATCGTCGGCCACGCGGCAACATTCCATGCCTTGCTGATCTGGCCGTCCGGCCGTTCTGACGCGTCCCAGAACGAAGGCCACGTCATCTCGTGTTTCTTCGCGGCCTCCTTGGCCTTCTCCTTGTCCACGTCCCCGTTCATCCCAATCAAGGCGAACGGCTTGCCCTTCATCCGCTCGACCAGTTTTTTATCGTGCGGCACCATCGCCATACACGGAGCGCACCAGCTCGCCCAGAATACCAGCACTGTTATCTTCCAGCGCTGATCAGAGAGCTTGAACTGCGTCCCGTCGAGGGCTTCGCCCACAATATCCGGAGCCACCTGGCCGATTCGTAGAAGCGAGGCATTCTTGAGCCCGAGCAGTTCTCCCCGCGCGGTTGGCCCGACTTTGCCAGCACCCCAAGGCCCCAGTGGAGCATCGTCGTACTTGGCCGCGAGGTTGAAGTATTTATGTGCCCGCTCCTCCAGATGTTTTCGCTCCTCCTCGGTCAGCTTCTTCTCGATACCCAGTTTTTCATTCTTCGCGACACCCAGATCATCGTACATGATCCGCAATCTGGCCGCCCGGCCAATGGAATACGCAGCTTGTGCTCGAACCGTCTCGACCGGACTCTTCTCGGCCATTTCCTCAACGAATTCCTTCCCTTCCTTCGACTGCACCAGACGCGGGAATGACTTGCCCAGATCGGAACTTGCCGTGTGATGCTTGCGAATAAGTGCGATCAGTTCGGGAACATCGGGAACATCCGATCCGCTCCGCTCCTGTTCATCATTGTCGCGATGACCTCGAATGCCTCGGGCAAGTCGGGATTCTTGCGAACGGCATCCAGTGCCGCTTTGTTCCATTCCATGCATGCCGCGTTGTATTTGTTTTTCGCCTTGCGGACCCCTTCGGCGGTCCGATCATCGCTAAGTTCCTGACGATACGTTTTTTCACTAGCCTCAGACTCAGTGATGAGCTGCTTGAGCAGCTCGGCCGGAGTTTGCTTGTTGTCGTCCTTAGCTGCTTTATTCTGTCCCGAGCCCATCGGCTGGAAGGCGGGGACGATTGAGGATTGTTAAGGAAACAGACCGTTCCAACGACCCGTCGGACGAATCGCGAAAGCACCAGAAAAACAAGGTGTCGAGTGAAGTTTGAAGACGGGCGGGGACGATAGAGGACGGGAAAGGAAAATGCTCCCGACAGGAGTTGAACCTGTAACCTCGGCTTTAGGAAAGCCTTGCGCTATCCAATTGCGCCACGGGAGCTCTAAGAACATTCTTAATCAAAACAGTCGCGATCCGCAAGGAGAACAAATCGGGCGTTGTATGGGAGTATCGCCGCGGAAACAGCCACCACGTTCGTCACTGTCTCGGATACGATATCGAAGACGATCACTCCATCCACGGATCGATGGAGTTCACACATTACCTTATTTACCTCCGACACACACGACCAACGGCAAGTTCGCGAGGAGCCGCGATGTATACCTTGATTTTTACCGCACTGCACGTTGCCGCTGCTGCTGACATCTCCCCCACATTCACCGCAGTCAGTCCAGACGATGAAAGGCGGAGTGGCCAGATCGCGCGGCTCAATCCCGATTTCAGTGTCGTACTCACCGAGAGGCTCCGAGAAACCACCATCAAAGATGTCTTCAGCCTCCGTCGAATCGATCGACCGTTGCCACCACCACCAACTGGGCCACACCTCATCACCACCACTGGGGATCGGATCGCGGGAGTTCTCATCGGCGGCGATGCTCAGTCCCTGCGATACCTCCCATCCGGCCTCAAACTGAAGATCGAGGATGCCTGGAAAGTGCCGCTCTCATCGGCCGCCGTTGTGTGGTTATCCGCAACCCCCGCCGACACCCCCTCCGACCCGGTTCGCTACGACTGGCTCACAGGGAATCGCAATCGCGATGTGTTTCGTTTCCGCAACAGAGACATAGACCTGGGAACGCTGACCGGACTCGATCCCGATGCTATTGAGCCAATGTTTGCCTTCCGTCCCGCGCAGGGAGCAGCACGGACTCTTCGTGGGGATGAACTTGTAGCGGTTGGGTTCAACCCGGCTCTCGCACGGACCCGCAAACCGAAAGGTCCATACGCCCACGTGATTCTCACGAACTCATCGCGGCTCGACCTCTTAACCCCCGCGATCTCAGCCGATGTACTTAGCGGCGAAACTCTCTTCGGGCTGAAGGTCAGAATCCCGGTGTC
>DASZJS010000497.1:0-4765 GCA_035947935.1 Gemmata sp.
TCCATTTACGGAACACTTCCCGACTCACTGTTCCGGGACGTATCCCGTTCGTTGAATCTCGCCGGGGTCAACGGCACCTATAGGCCGCGAGGGTTGATCCATTTCGGCCAGATACTCGCGAGCATCGGCAAAGTTCGGGTCGGCTTGTACAGCCAATTGCAATTGCTGTCGGGCGGCATCAGGGTAGTTTTGGCCCTCAAGAACGCGAGCAATGGTGTATCGCGCCTGCGATTCCGGCATGATCGTCAAAAAGACTGCAAATGCCTCTTCCCATCGACCACTGCACGCCTGACAGAAAGCCTTTGTCTTGCGGAACGAGAGATTTTCAGGATCGAGTTTCAACGCGCGGTCGCACCAGGCCACGGCATTGTTCCAGTCCTGCCACCGCGCGAACATACGAGCGACTTCGTACGTCACTTCACGATCGGTGGGATTCATCGTGAGGTACTTCTGGTACGTCTCCATTGCTTTTTCGTGCTCTCCCACCCGCGAGTAATAGCGGGCGAGGCCGAGCATCGCTGCTTTGTTTTTGGGATCCTGTTGAAGAGCTTTTTGGTAACCGTGCCGTGCCACATCGAGGATTGCAGCGCGGTTTGCGTCAGGCGTCTTCTCATCCAACGCAGTCGCCAATCTGACATCGGCAATTGCGACTTCGGTTTCTGGTTTCGCTGGACCTTTACGAGGTGCTTCTACCACGACTTCGGCAGCGGGCTGCGGAGTGGAGTTGCCAAACAACGGTTTGTTCGCGGTCATCGGTGTACCCATGATTGGTTGGGTATCGGTGGGTTGAACCGAATTTCGGTTGCAACCGAGCCCTCCGATGATGAGGCAACCGGAGATTGACCATTTGCGAATCCATCGGCCGTCCATGGCCTACCTCTGGGTTATTTCGTCATCGCGCACAACCATCCACTTCGGCAGAGTCAATTTGGGCAGACCAGGGAGTTTCAACTCCGGCCTGCCCCGTTTTTGATCTTCCCTGTGTGGTCAGGCAAACTCAGCGATAAAGCTGGCTGAGGCCTCGATCATCAGGTCGCGCGTGAGATGCACGGGTTGCCGTCTGTATCGACAGATTGATTGGACGATTTCCAACAAATCGCGACAGTCGCTGGCGCGAGGGGCACGACCCCGGGTGTAGTAACGCTCGTAGAGAAAATCGACCGCGGAAGGATCGAAGTTCATTCCCAGACGCTTGCAGTTCGATGAAAAGATTCGTTCGTACACATCCCGCAAGGGAGCGTTGATCCCCACTTTGTGCCGAATTCGCCTCAAGAATGCATCGTCCACCAGCGCTTTGGGATCCAGATTGGTACTGAAGATAATGAGTTGCTCGAACGGCACCTGGAACTTCTTGCCGCTCGCCACGGTCAGGAAGTCGTGTCGGTCTTCCAGAGGCAGAATCCAGCGGTTCAGTAACTCCTTGGGCGTACATTGTTGGCGACCGAAGTCATCGATCAGGAAGACCCCACCGTTTGCTTTGAAGTGGATGGGTGCCTGGTAGAAATTGGCCTCGGCATTGTGACGTAGATCGAGCATGGAGAGATTCAACTCGCCGCCGGTCACGATCACAGGTCGGCGAATGCGAACCCAGCGTTGATCGACTGCTCCCGTCGTTAGCAATTTCCGAACCGTGGCATCGGCTTCATCCACATATTCGGTCGCGGTGTCGTCGACCATATGCAGCGAGGGGTCGAACACGGTGATGATGTTCCCATCCGCCACGAAAGCATAAGGGATGTAAATTGACCCGCCGGTGGTATTCATGAAATCGCCAATGGCGCGAGCCATCGCGGTCTTCCCGTTTCCGGGTGGCCCATAGATGAATACCGATCGGCCGCTAATGATAGCTGGGCCGATGTTATTGAACATTTCTTCCTTCAGCACAAGATGGCTGAAGGGAGCTTTAAGAGCCTCCGGAAAGCACTGAAGGCCGCTCACCGTTTGCCGATAGCACTGTTCGACGTAGTCTTCGAGAGGCACAGGAGCCGGCCCGATGTACGCGCATTGCTCCATGGCATCCTGGGCACGCTTGCGGCCGAGGTCGGTGAGACTAAACTTGTAGCTCACCTCACCGACGAGGTCGCCACCATCCACCTGGATACATTTCTCGTCTTTGAGAAACCGAAGTGGCTCACGAATCACTTTGAACGGCAAGCAAAGCAATTGAGCGAGATCGCGACCGAGCATTGCGCCTCGAGTATAAATGCTCCGCAAAAGCATATCGCAGAGGAACCCGCTCGAAATGCCGGACTCCTTGAGCGATTCTGGTGCGAGTGGAGCTTCGGGTGCTGGATTTCCCTCCCAGTTCGCGACGGCATGACGTGTCATCGGCATTACAAACTCCAGTTGTGCGGCAAGTTGTCCGGGACGCCTTTTAGTTCTCAGCCTGTAAGGCTGGGACAACATTCATCCAAGAATCGTCTTGGTTTTACAGTTTTTTGGGCATTCCAATGAGCAGTTTCTGCCCCCAGTTCCCTGCCACTTCCAATTACTTCTGCCACTTCCCACGGGTGATGATAAAGAGGGCGACAATCCCAAGTCCGACAATAGCCATTGCGATGCCATTCTGTCGCTGAAACACACCCTCCCAGTGCTCTGCAAATCCTGCCCAATAACCGCCGAATAACGCTCCCGTTTGCTCAGCCGCAGCCACCGGACAGGCAAACGCCAGGACAAGGAAGAAGGAAAAGGTAATTAACCGGGATAGGGTTTTCATCGTGGTCGATCCGCCGTGGTGAACCTTCCTCACCTGGAGGATGGTGCGCGTTGGACGATACGACGCACGCACTCGGGAAGGTCGAGTTCGGTTAACTGTGCTCCTCAACAACCATAGACCCGAATCGGCTTGTAGCTGAGTAGGGCGAAAGTGAAGAATGAAAAAACATTCCCGGGTGCGCGTTGCAACCCTGGGCTTGGGGATTCCGCTCAGAGAGTAAATAGGAAGAATCCCCAGGGTGCGCGTTGCGACCCTGGGGATGCTCATTGACTGTAACCAAGGTCAGAAACCACCCACTCAGGGGGCTGTCCCTGGACCTGCTCCGGGTGAACCAGTCGTGCTTGGAGTATTCCCACTCCCGCCTGGCCCGACCCCACCGACTCCGACACCACCAGCGCCTCCTGCAGGAGCACCAGTTCCACCACCCGCACCGATTCCGCCCTTATAGCCAGCCACCTGTCCCTGGATGGCAGCAATTGCAAACGGTGCGTAGATACCCGGTACAGGGGCATCGTGGACTTCGACGACATAGGCAACTGGTGCCCCAGGTTGATTCGACATGTACAGTTTGATTGCAGCAGCCCGCTTGGCATTCAACTCGTCCCGGATTGAACGAAGTTTATCCGCGTTCTCGGGGGTCACGACAATGTCCCGGGCCGTCTGGATGTACAGTTTGGGATCTGCAGCCGGAGTTGCTCGGGCGAGAGCATCGAGCTTCTCAAGACCACCCGGTGTAAGCTTGTCGCCTCCGGGCTCGAAGTACCAGTTCCAGAGCGTCTGGTCGATGAAGTGGCCCGTCGCAGCCTGTTGAGCGAACGGTGCCAGAACTGACTCCCTCGCCGCGTAGTTATAACGCTCCGGCCAAGAGACGTCGTATGCGTTCCGGTAGCGGTCTTCCACTGTGACTCCGGTTCGGCTGGCACACCCAACAGACCCGAGTCCACAAGTTAGAATCGCGGCAGCGGCCACCGCGCGTAGATATCGTTTCATCGCTCTCCTCCTTGAGATCGGACAGAATCGGTCGTTCCAGGTTCTCGACATCCGGTCTCCTGTTGGAACTGGAGACCGGCAGTTCTGGAAGATCGCCCTGCCTGGTATTATCCAGCAGCACCACCACCCGGCCCCTTGTCGAGCAGGTTTCTTTGAATCTGGATGGCCGCGGGACCAACCAGAACGACGAAGATCGCCGGGAAGATGAAGAGCACAAGTGGGAAGATCAGTTGAACGGCTGTCTTCGCTGCCTTTTCTTCGGCCAGTTGTCGCCTCCGAGTTCGCATGGAATCGGATTGAACCCGCAATGCCTGTGCGATGCTCGATCCGAAACGATCGGCCTGAATCAGGATCGCCGCCAGGCTTCGCACATCATCCACGCCTGTTCGGACACCCAGATCGTGAAGAACTTCTCGGCGGGGTCGACCCATTTGCAATTGAAGGTTGGCCAGCGAGAATTCCTCGCAGATTGTTTTGGCGTGCCCCTTCATCTCTTCGGTCACCTTTCGCAACGCCGCATCCAGACCAAGTCCAGATTCGACGCACACCACCAGCAGGTCCAGGGCATCCGGCAGTGTGAGGAAAATCTCCTTCTGCCGAGTGGTTCGCAGATGCCAAAGGATAATCTGCGGCAGATAGAATCCAATGCCCCCGAGAAGGCATGTATATTGCATCGACCTCATCGTGAACCCATCTTTGAGCAAGAAGAAGAAAAGTGCGGGGAGAAGGAACGCGACTAGGCAAACTGCGCGCATCCCCTGGTATACAGCCGCTGCGTTCTCGCTGCGGAACCCTGCATTCGCCATCTTGATCTTGAGGGTGTTTTTGTCTCCCTCGCTTCCGTTGTCGATTTTCCCGCCCAGATTGCCAAAGGCCTCCTTCAACCCGGCAAAGCGACCTCGGGACTCGGACTGCGACATTTCAATTTCGACCAGCGATTTCGGTCGCCCGATCCGTTCCAGTCGCTCCTCGGCCTGGCTGTTCCGGGTCGAGAGCATGGAAAGTAGCCAAAACACGCCCGAAACGATGGCGGCAAACACCACCACCGGCAACAGGTCT
>DASZJS010000498.1:0-3334 GCA_035947935.1 Gemmata sp.
CGAACGAGCCGAAGTTGATTCCCGCGCTCGGCTTCCTCGCGGCCGGGCCGTGGGATGAAAGTTCGCTCCGCGACATCCGCGAAGACAGTATCGACCGCGAAATCGGCCGCTACCTCGACCGCGACGACATCGTCACCACCGTGATGAACACGTTCCAGGGGTTGACGGTTCAGTGTGCCCGGTGTCACGATCACAAGTTCGACCCGATCCCGCAGGAAGATTACTACCGCCTCCAGGCCGTGTTTGCAGGCGTTGGCCGCGGCGAAGTCGCCTTCGATCCGAACCCTAACACGGGCAAGAAACGGAAGGAGCTGCAAGCGACTCTTGCTGCGATTGACCGGAACGATCCGTCGCTGAGTGCAAAGTTGGATTCGCCCGAGTTCCGCAAGAGCCTTGCCTCATGGGAAACGCGAAACGCCGGAGCTGGGATTGCCTGGGAGATACCCGAGTTCGCTCGCCTGGAGGCGATGGAAGGATCGAAACTCACCCGACAACCGGATGGATCGGTGCGATCGGAGGGAATGCGACCTGAGCGCGATACGTATACGCTTTCCATTCGAGTGAAATCGAAGCGACTGACAGCTGTGCGACTGGAACTTTTGACCGATGACACGCTCCCGCACCACGGACCCGGTCGCCAGGACAACGGCAACCTACACCTCAGCGAGTTTGGCTTGGCGGTTGCGACAGTGAAGGATGGGATTGTCGGGAAACCTCGCACGATTCCGCTCCGCAACCCAAGCTCGGACTACGACCAACCCGGCTGGACGGTTGCTCACGCGATTGATGGCAACCCGAAAACCGCCTGGGGCATTTATCCGCAAGTTGGAAAAGCACACGAGGCCGTGTTTGAACTGTCTGAACCACTCACGGGCGAAGGCGAAACGGAACTGACGTTCAAACTGGAACAACTCCACGGTGGCGGCCACCTGATCGGCCGGTTTCGATTGTCGATCACATCCGCCGATCTGCCGGTGAAGGTCGCGCCGGTGCCGCCTGCCCTTCGCACCATTCTTGCCACACCCCTAGCGAAGCGAACGCCGCAACAAATCCACGATATCGCGATCCACGTTCTGCGGGAGCAGACGGCTGCCGAACTTGCCGCACTCCCACCCGCGGCGATGGTCTACGCTGCGGCTGCGAACTTCATTCCGGATGCCAGCCACAAGCCAACTTCAACTCCCCGGCCCGTCCACGTTCTTAAACGTGGCGATATCCGCCGACCGGGTTTGGCGGTGGAACCCGCTGCGGTGTCGTGTCTGCCGGGGCTTCCGGGCGCGTTCGAGTTAGCGGCAACTCACACCGAAGGAGATCGCCGCGCAGCGTTGGCAAAGTGGCTGACTGAGCCGAACAACCCGCTGACATGGCGAGTGATGGCAAACCGTGTGTGGCAGTACCATTTCGGCCGTGGCCTCGTCGATTCCCCCAACGACTTCGGCAAGATGGGTCAGAAGCCCACCCACCCCGAACTGTTCGACTTCCTGGCCTCGGACCTGCGCGAACATCAATCGCTGAAGAAGCTCCACAAGCTCATCGTCACCAGTGCAACTTACAAGCAAGTGTCCACGACACGGGCTGAACTGGCGAAGATCGATGAAGACAACAAACTCCTCTGGCGACAGAACCGAACGCGGCTCGATGCTGAGGAAGTGCGGGATGCGATTCTGGCAATGAGCGGTCGGCTCGACCGCACCCCCGGCGGTCCATCCGACCAGCAGTTTGCCATGAAGCCGGGCATTCACGTAACGCCACTGGTGGATTACACGAAGTTCGATTGGGACCGCCCGCAGGGTCATCGTCGGAGCGTTTATCGCTTTGTCTTCCGCACGCTTCCGGACCCCCTGGTATCCTGCCTGGATGGTGCCGATGCTTCCCAACTCGCACCGAAGCGTTCCGAATCCGTCACGGCTCCCCAGGCGCTCGCGCTGCTAAACAACGAGTTTGTTTTGGTTCATGCGAAGGCAATGGCAGCGCGACTTGAGAAGTTGACGGCAGATCGGACGAAGCAAATCGGGTTGGCATGTGAACTGGTCTGGGGCCGACCGCCAACGCAGACCGAACTGGAGACGTTGAGTGCTTATGGTGCCAAGCACGGACTCGCAAACCTTTGCCGCGTGCTGTTCAACACCAACGAGTTCCTGTTTGCGGATTGACTGATACTTCGCACGGCCAGGAATGTGAGGTTTGGTATATTCCGTTTTCAGCCTGAAAGGCTGGGACAACATAGCCCAGGGCAACGCCCTGGGTATACGATTGTTTGAACGATCCAGCCTGAAGGGCTGGGACAATCAACCATTGCACCGTTGTGTCCCAGCCCTTCAGGCTGGAATTATCAAAATATCATCATACCCAGGGCGTTGCCCTGGGCTACGTTGTGCCAGCCCTTCAGGCTGAAAACTTAGGCGTCTCAATCCCTACCGCAAGAGGTGTATACTTCGCACAGGATTGAGAGGTTTGAGTGAGTGTGGAGAGGTCTTACGCTACCGATTTTCACAGCGTTTACACGCCCGGGTCTTTCCCATTCGCCCACGGACCAGCTAATTTCTGATGAGGCGGTGCCTGGACCGTACTGCCCACTTCACCGCCACTCCAGCCGAAGATTTGATTCGGTTTCCCGCGCGATTGGCTCCGCTGTTCCCAGCGTGTGGCCCAGGTTGAATCCGCCAGCGCAACTTCCCGTCGATCGCGGTCCCAGAAGAGAGCCTGTCCGGTCTGGTAGCTCTGGGCTGCCATCGCGGCCGTTGACACCGCCGCTGCTCCGAGGTCCGGTGGGCTGAATGTCGATTGCCGTCGAGCCCGAGCGCATTCCAGAAAGTTCTCCCACAGCGATTCCGTCTCATTCCGCGGCGATTCCACCGCAACGATTTCCGCCGGGGTCGGGGGTTGCTCCAGACGGGGCGCAAAGGTGGCTCCGCGTGCCGGATCGTCCCGGAAGACCTGATATCCACCCTTCACGAACTTGATAGCCCCGAGCCGGCCGCGGATGACTTCTTCCACCGGATAGCCCGTGATGGTGGCCGCAGTCAGGACGAGCTGGCACCCCTCCTCGTAGTCGGCAACCACGGTGCCGATATCCGGCATCTTGCGGCCATCGTATTCCAGATAGAGTCCGCCACCGGCGGTAACGCGGGCGGGGAATTTCACTCCCATCGCCGCGGAGAGGTGCGTCAAAGGATGCGCGAGCAGATCCGCAAACGGACCAGCAGAGAACGGCCACAGGCATCGCCACTGGGCGAACGCTGCACGGTCGAAGGGCTGGTCCTTGGGCGTCGGGCCAATCGGGACTCCTGCCAGCTCGAAGTGATGGCCGAGGAAGAGATCCCAGTCGATCGTT